>JBIKMI010000314.1:0-3253 GCA_044359285.1 Kiritimatiellia bacterium | reverse complement strand
TTACCTGCCTTACAGCCCCAGCGAGTACAAGCTGGCGGTCGGGGATCTCGTTGAAGTCTCCGTATTCGGTTTTGCGGATACGATCGCGGCGATCCCCATCGCGCCGGACGGCCGGTTGTATTACATGTTTGGAGATGGCGTGCAGGCGGCCGGGAGGAAGCCGGAGGAGGTGGCGCATGATATTCAAGGGCGGTTGGTCAGGTTGTTTAATAATCCCCGCGTCACCATCCTGCCTAAATCGTTTGCGGCCACCCAGTATTTGGTGCTGGGGAAAGTGCAGAATCCCGGAACCTTTCCCCTCACTTCGGCCATTACGATACAACAGGCCATCGCCAACGCGGGAGGGCTTGCTCAGGGGATCTACCGCGGAACAACGATCGAGCTCGCCTCGCTCCGGGACAGTTACATGATCCGCGATGGAAAGCGTATCCCGATCGACTTTTACGCCCTGATGAATAAGCATGATCCGGTCTACGATATCTATGTGCGTCCCGGGGATCTGATTCAAATCGCCTCGGGATTGGGCAGCACCCGGGAGGTTTATCTGCTGGGCGAAGTGGCGGAGCAGAAGACGATCGGATACCGGGATAATTTGACCCTGATCGAGTTGCTGGCGGGCTCTTCAGACCGGGCGGGGGGCTATACGACCGAGGCGAATCTCAGTCGTGTGGTTATTTTAAGGGGGGCCCTTGAGAACCCCCAGGTTTTTGATGTCGATGTGGCCGGCGTCCTCCGGGGGAAGGTGCCCGACGTATATTTGATGCCGGGCGACCTTGTTTATGTTCCCTCTAAGCCCTTCCGTTTTGCGAGAGATCTGACCCGGGCCATCGTGCTCACATTTGTGAGATCTTTTTCTGCGGAGGCGGGCGGCCGGTTTGTTGTGGAAAACATTTTCCCGGCGACCAGTTCTTCGGCCTCGGTCAATCCCGGTGCCGGATCCTCTTCCACTGCAACCCCGGTCGACCAGACGGCCCCTGACAATCCTCCCAAATGATCAGTCCAACCTATTCTTTAGTCAATCGTTTCGTCCGTATCCTCCAAGCGGGGGTTTTCGTGATGTGGGGTGCCTGTCAGGCGTTTGGAGCGGTCGAGAAGACGCCCTCTGCCGTGCTCACCAATACAGTGGTTGATTTGAGGGGAACCTATAGCCCGGGTGAGGAGGACAAGCCGAGCCCTGCCGAGCCCTACCGGCTCGGGATCGGGGATGTTCTGGCGATTTCCATATACGGGGAGGATGGCTCTTTGCGGACCGTTCCAGTGGATCCCTCCGGGTGTATTTCGTATTCCCTTGTCAATTCTGTCTCAGCGGCGGGCAGGACCATCGATGAGCTCCGGTCGAACCTGCAGACGCGTGTTTCCCGGGAGTTGAAATACGGGATTATATCAGTGGTTCCCGTGCATTTCGGAAGCCAGAACTTCACGGTTCTGGGGCTGGTTCAAAAGCCCGGGACATACCCGATCGAGGGGCGGATGTATGTGATGAACGCCATCGGCAAAGTAGGTGGTTTCCGGAGCGGGTATTTCAGGAATTCCACGGCAGACCTGTTTGATCTCAAGCATGCCACGCTGCTCCGGCACGGAGTGGTTGTCCCCGTGGATTTCGATGCCCTCATTTCCCGGGGCGATAACACGCAGAATGCGGAACTGGCGGCGGGCGATATCCTCACGTTTCCCTCTGCACTGGTCCAAAGCGTCTATGTGCTTGGCGAAGTCAATTATCCCAGAAGCATCGGGTTTGTGACTTCCCTGACCCTGGTACAGGCCCTGACAGAAGTCCGGGGGCTGAAGCCGACGTCCAACGGCAAGTTGGTGATTGTGCGTGGCGCCCTTTCCAAGCCCGAGGCGATTGTGGTGGATGTCGCCAGTGTCCTGGCCGGCAAGGCAAGGGATATTCAGCTTTCGCCGGGAGATATTGTCTATGCGCCGCATCCGTCTTTTGAAATAGTCGCAGATATTGTGAAAGCCGCCATTAACAGCTTTGCGGGAACCGCAGCGGCCGATGTGGGGTCACAGACGTATCTGAAGGCACGGGGTGGGACGAGTTCGTCCTCGAGGCCCATTGTGCTGCCGTAACGGGTCCACGGGTGGACGGGAGGAAATCGGTGTCGGAACTGAACGCGAGTGACGGAATGACGGGGCCTGCAAAGGGCGTGCGTCCTGCTGTCAATTTTTCAGAGGGCGCCGTGGCGGGGATCCCCTGGATGGTCGCCACCAAAGCGGTGCTTTTTTTTGTCTACTTCGGGATTTCCATCGTGGCGGTCCGCAAACTCGGGAAGGAGCAGTACGGTGTTTTCAGCCTGTGCCGGAATGTAGCCGAGTATGTTGTGGTGCTGTGCGCCCTGGGCCTTAATTCCGCGATCCTCCGCTTCGTTCCGGAGTTGGTGCTCCATCGCAATCTGGCGGGAATTAAACGACTCCTGTGGAAGTCCGCACTGATGCAACTGGGGGCGGTGGCGACCGCCACGGGGGTGCTGTGGTTGCTGACTCCGCTGTTCAGCCAGTGGTTCAAAGTGCCGTTCGGGTACCTTCTCGTCATGTCCGGATTCCTGACCGCAGCCCAGTTAAGCAAGGATTACCTGAATGATACGTTCACGTCGTTGTTTCGGACCCGGTTGGTCTCCATCCTGTCCTTCAGCCAGGGGCTGCTCTGGCTGGGGCTTCTGTGGGCCGGGCTGACCTGGCATCCCACGGTGGGAATGGCCATGGGGGCGCAGATCCTGTCGATGGGGCTGGTGTCCCTGGCGGGAATCGTGCTGCTCGTCGTTTTTATCTCGGGCTTGAAATGGCGGTCCCCGCCCCTGGGGATCGGCCGTGAGCGGACCCTGAAATTGTCTACCGCCACCATGTTCAATTCGATGTTCCGGATGTTGATGCTGAAATACACGGAGGTGTTCTTCCTCGGTGCGTACTTCACCCCGGCGGTAGTGGGCGTGTATGACCTGGGGTATACCATGCCGTTTGTCGCCATGACGCTGATCCCTTCCGCGCTTCAGACCTTGTTCACGTCCGCCTTTGCCGAGGCCTATGCGCGGGATCCGGATTGTCTGGGCCGGTTGATACAGGCGGTCTACAAGATGTTGATCCTGCTGGTGCTCCCGCTGGCGGCCTTCGGTCTGTTTTTCTCTCCGCGCGCGGTGGTTCTGCTGTATGGGGAAACCATGCGCGCCGCGGGTTGGGTCGCCGCCGTGTTTTGCGTCCTCCATTCCCTGCCGTTGATCTCGATGCCTTTATCCATGGCGATCACGGCCCGGGA
>JBIKMI010000313.1:0-3257 GCA_044359285.1 Kiritimatiellia bacterium | reverse complement strand
AGACTCAGAGAGAGCCTGATCCCACGCAAATGTTGCGGGAAGTCCGCCTGCCGGAGTACCGGCAGCCATAAGTCCCGCAACCCCTCTTGGAGGAATTCATCGAGCCCTTCGACAGCGCTCAGGGCAGGCAAGAGGAGATGGAACAACAGACAAAACCTCTCCTCCCCCTCCCTGTATTCCTTCAAGAAACCGTGGCGTTTATTTTCTCCACCTGTACTCGGGTGGAAAAATTAACGCCACATTCTCTTTTCGGCTGTTATCCGCTCTTCTCTGAGTCTCCGTGCCTCTAGCCTGGTATCCCAGGCGGGTGGTAAAAGAATTTGGCCGCTAAGGTGAGGTGAAAAATCTTGCTTTTCTCTCCATGAAACGGTAAAGCCATTGGCCCCGTGTGGAGGAATATACGTGAATTTTGCATCAGACAATGATCACCCTAAAGAATCGTGCGGACTGTTTGGCGTTTTCGGTATTCCCGACGCCTCGTTGTTAATACATGCCGGGCTGTTTTCACTGCAACATCGGGGTCAGGAAGGCGCCGGAATTGTGGTATCGGATGGCAGTCAGGTAAAGTCTTCAAAAGGAATTGGCGAGGTCAACGATGTGTTTAATACCGAAATCCTGCGCGGGATTGCCGGTCATATCGGGATCGGGCACGTTCGTTATTCCACAACGGGCGCCAATCGCATCCAGAATGTGCAACCGCTGGTCGCCGAGACCGTGGATGGCATCTGGGCGATTGCACATAACGGCAATCTCGTCAATGCCCGGTCGCTCCGGCATATGTACCAGGAGTCGGGTGCCATCTTCCAGACCAGTACGGACAGTGAAGTCCTGATTCACCTCCTTGCTGATCCGATGTACCGCAATCGACCCCGGCGGGTCGCACGGGCGCTGGCCGAACTGAAGGGGGCCTTCGCGTTTCTCCTGATGACCAAGGATTGCGTCATGGCCGCCCGTGACCCGCTTGGTTTCAAACCGCTTTCCATCGGGAAACTCGGCACGGGATATGTCTTTGCCAGCGAGACCTGTGCCCTTGTTCAGGTCGGGGCTGAATATGTCCGCGATGTGGAGCCGGGTGAACTGGTGATTGTGGATGCCTCGGGGCTTCGCAGTACCTGGTTTGCGGAGAAGGAGCAGAAGCAGTTTGCCCAATGCGTGTTTGAGCATGTGTATTTCGCCCGGCCTGACAGTACGGTCTTCGGGCAGAGCGTTCATTCGGTGCGGTTGAAGCTGGGCATGCGGCTGGCGCAGGAACATCCCGTGGAGGCCGACCTGGTCATCGCGGTCCCTGACAGCGGTAATTCCGCGGCGCTCGGGTATTCGCGACAGAGCGGCATCCCCCTCGATTTCGGCTTCATGCGTAACCATTACGTGGGGCGGACCTTCATCATGCCCGATTCCGACCAGCGTGCCCGCAGCGTGGATATGAAGCTGGCCGTGGTGGCCGATGTGGTGCGGGGCAAGCGGGTGGTCGTGGTGGATGATTCCATCATCCGGGGTACCACCTCACGCCGGCGCGTGATGGCACTCCGCGAGGCCGGGGCCAAGGAGATTCATCTCCGGATTTCCTGTCCTCCCACCATCAACCCCTGCTTCTTCGGGATCGATTTCGCGACCAAGGCCGAACTCATTGCGGCCGGTAGCAGCATTGAGGAAGTCTGCGCCTTCACCGGGGCCGATTCCCTCGGGTATATCAGTTTGGAAGGGCTGTTGTCGCCGTTCCCGAATTCATTGGATTATTGCAATGCCTGCTTCACCGGGAACTATCCCATGGATGTCAGTCGCATGCTGGGCAAGGACGCATTGGAGAGCAACAACATGTTGCTCAATCTGGATTCAAAAGGGCATCGCTGAAAGAGTGGATTATGGCTACACGAAATGGACCGACCCGTCATATTTTTGTTACCGGCGGCGTAGTATCGTCGCTTGGAAAAGGGCTGACCGCCGCCGCGCTGGCGCTGTTGCTCAAGCGGCGTGGCTACCGCGTCAAGATGCAGAAGCTGGATCCCTACCTGAACGTGGATCCCGGTACCATGTCCCCGTATCAGCATGGCGAGGTATATGTGACCGTCGATGGCGCCGAGACCGATCTGGACCTGGGTCATTATGAACGGTTTGGCGAAGTGATTTGCAACCGCAACAGCAATTACACCTCCGGCAGCATTTACCAATCCGTGATCCGTCGTGAGCGGGAGGGGGGCTATCTGGGCAAGACCGTCCAGGTGATCCCGCACATTACCGATGAAATCAAGGCGGCGATCCGCTCACTCGATGCGGAGGATGTGGATATCGCCATTACCGAGATCGGCGGCACGGCCGGGGATATCGAGTCGCTGCCCTTTCTGGAAGCCATCCGTCAGTTCCGGCACGAGATCGGGCGCCAGAATGGCCTCTTCATCCATCTGACGCTGGTCCCGTATATCAAGGCGGCCGGGGAGTTGAAGACCAAGCCCTCCCAGCAGTCTGTCGGCATCCTGCGCACCATCGGCATTATTCCCGATATCCTGATCTGCCGCTGCGAGCACTCCATGAGCGACGAACACAAGGCCAAGCTCGCCATGTTCTGCGATGTCGATCTCAATAAGGTCATCGAGGAAAAGGATGTGGAGCACTCGATTTATGAAGTGCCCATTGATCTCGCCCGGCAGGATGTGGATGTCTATATCCTGGAACTGCTGGGGATGCATGTCAACCGCTTGAACCTGGATGACTGGCGGGAGATGGTGGCCAAGCTGATTGAGCCGGCCAATGGCACGCTTGAAATTGCCGTGGTGGGCAAATACATCAGTTTGAAGGACGCCTACAAGAGCATCTACGAATCCCTGGCGCATGGCGGGATTGCCAGCAATGTCAAGGTCGAGGTGCGCATGGTCGAGTCGGAGGATATCGAGGACTCCGGGGCTGAAGCCCTGCTCAAGGGCGTGGCGGGGATTCTGGTGCCCGGCGGCTTCGGCGACCGCGGCATTGAAGGCAAGATCAAGGCGATCGAATATGCCCGTACCCAGAACATTCCCTTCTTCGGGATCTGCCTGGGTATGCAATGTGCGACCATTGAGTATGCCCGGAATGTGTGCGGCTTGAAGAACGCCAACAGCACGGAGTTCAACCCTGACACGCCTCATCCCGTGATTGATATGATGGTCGAACAGAAGAAGGTGACGGACAAGGGCGGGACCATGCGGCTGGGCGCCTATCCCTGCCGGATCAAGGAGGGGACCAAGGCCCGGCAGGCGTACGGCCAGGCTGACATCATGGAACGG
>JBIKMI010000312.1:0-3262 GCA_044359285.1 Kiritimatiellia bacterium | reverse complement strand
CAGTGTATCCTGCCGGACCAAGGAGCTCTCGCTGGCCCGGAGATAGGGCACCGAGGTCAACCCGAGCAGAATAACGACGAGCGCGAACACGGGGATCAGGGAGCGCGCCACGCTGCCTCGGAACAACCCCTCGTTACGCCCGCGGAGGAGCCACACCAGGAGACCGAAGGGCACCAGGGCAATGGCGATGAGTTTGATCGCGGACACATTCGCCGGGACAGCGATGCCCAGTTCCCGGCATCTTCCCCACGTGTGGCGAACAGACATTGGGACGGCAATGCAGAGGATCACGGCGGCCAACACTCCCAGTTCAAGGGCGATGACCCAGAATCGCATCGGGAGCGGCATATTGCATCCGGACAACCCTGAATGCCGGGTGTAGAGGTAATAGGCGCCGACGGGAATAACCACGGCGTACACGAGCAGCAATCCCAGTTGCCGCCAGGACGGAAGAAGAAGCAGGGGAGCGGAAGCGAACCCCCTGACCCAACGCCAGCGCAACGTCGCCACCAGCATGCCGAACATCAGGAGCACAAATCCCGCAAGACAACACGCCAGGCCCGCCTGTTCCGCCACCACGCATTCCGTGAGACGTCCGAACGCCAATTCCCTGGCCGATGGCAGCGGTTCGCCGGCGGGAAGCAGCATCGCCATGAGCACACTACCCTCCCGTATCGCAGCTTCCGCCCCATCATGGATGGCCTTGCGTCGCCGGTCCCATTGTTCCTTGGGGGCGAGAAGCGCCGCGGTTTGGAGGCGCGTGGCGGCAGCCTGCTCTGGCTCACCGGCCGCTTCCAAGATGGTTGGGGCCTTTTCCTGGCCGGTGCTGACTATAGCGAAGCCGACAAGGGTCTCTATCAACGTGAACGAATTCGAGAAGACCTTTTGACTAAGCGGATGCCAGGCATGCAGGAACGGCATGGCCTCGGGCTTACGCCCCTCCGCCACGAGCTGTTCTCCGTACATAATGCCGGCACGGGCCAGAGGGCGCATCTTGGATAAGTCAGGCAGCAGGATGCCCGCTGCCATGCTAATCTTGCTAATCCGCTCGGACAGGCTGGCGCTGGGCGGCAGCAGTGCCATTCGAAGGGCCATCATTTCCTTACCGTAGGTCATCAGGACTGGTTTGTTCTGGCCTTTCAGGAATTCGGCCATGGCGGCGTCAAGGAGTTGGCGATCACGGATGACCAGGCGGCTTTCCTTGTTTGTACTGCCGGGCACCGGCTCATTCCAACGGACATCCGCCGCCCTCCGGAGCATGAAATCGGCCAGCAGATAGTTGTAGCGGGCATTATCGGGGTCCAGCCGTTCGCCTTCCCGGAACGCGGCCTCCAACTGGACGGTGTTGACGGTATCCGTTGCGGCGCTGGTGGCGCTGATCAGATGTGTGATGTAGTTGCCGTAGTACAGGCGGTTGGTTGGATCCTTTTCCCAAATCGCCCGCTGTTGTTCCGCGGGCGTTGCACGGGAGGTGTCTCCGAAGAGGATCAGGCTCTGGTCATCCGTCAGATGCCGGAACATCTTCTTGATGAACAGGGACTCCTTGCGGCTGGTGTTGATACCGCTGATGCCTTGCGCTGCCACCAGTAGTCCGGAGTAAGACAGGCTGCTGAACCAGACGGTGGCGATGGCGGCCGGCACAAGCAGGGCTTGTGCTGTCAGGCGAGCGAGGGCCCGCCATTTCATGCGGCTCCGGTTGGCGTCGGCGAGATCCGAGGCAACATCGAGAGGGGATCCGAACGACTTGGCGGCCAGGTCGAGGCTTTCCTCATCGCTCTTTCCCTCGGCGCGATGGATGTCGGCGGTGGCTTCCAGATGCGAGAGCAATTCCGCCTGCGCGTCGAGCCTCAATTCCGTGTCGCCTTCAAGACCGGCGGTGGAGTTTTCCACGAGTGTGTGTATCTGTTGACGGTTCATTCGAAGACTCCGGTTGGGGCGAGCAACACAGCATTGACGGCGGAGGTGAAGGACGTCCACTCGTTGGTCTTCTCCTTAAGAAGGGCGCCGCCTTTGCGGGTGATGGCGTAGTATTTGCGTTTGCGCCCGTTATCCGCCTCGTTCCATTTGCTCGAGATCAGGCCGGCGCATTCCATGCGGTGCAGGCAGGGATAGAGGGTCCCTTCCTTCCACTCGAATTCGCCGCGGGTGCGCTCGTTGACCACCTTGATGATCTCGTATCCGTACATGGCCCGGTCGGAAACCAGCTTGAGAACGATCGGGTCCACAATTCCCTTCAGCATGTTCGCATCGTATTCCATGGCATTCTCCTCAGGGTTACAGGTTTTATACCTAGTGTCGCTATGTACAATACCTAGCGATGCGATGTATGTCAACGGAAGACATCAACTTATTTTCAAAGTGAGAGTCTGTTGGCGTCGACCCTCTTGGCGTTAAAAGTCCATTGAGGGCGCTATCCCTATTGTCGCTGTAGGGCCGCCGCTCGTCGGCTGGTTGGGATTATGTATAGTCGTAAGTATGAAATCGGAGGTCAATGATATCTTGCCGCAAAATGTGCGGGGGTCGCTCGTCAAGTTTGGTGCTGACCTTTCCATTGCCCGACGCAAGCGTCGTCTGACAGCGGCGATGATGTATGAACGACTTGGGGTGTCCAAGTCCACCTGGCAACGAATGGAGAAAGGGGATCCAACGGTTTCGATGGGGGCCTATGTTCAGGCTCTATTCGTGCTCGGATTCGGTACGCCCTGGGCAGAGTTGATTGATCAACGCAATGACGAGCAGGGCTTACTGCTGGACGTCGAGCATCTTCCGAAGCGAGTGACTCCTCCCCGGCGTACAGTGGACTTGGGAGGCGCGGGATGAAGCGGAACATCCAGGTCATGCTGGGGGCCGGGGGGGTACCTTTGGGTGAACCCCAATGGAGGCAGCGCGGCACCCTGATCGGCATGTCTTTATGGGTTGAAGCGGGCGTCTTTCGACGGGATGGTGGATTTCGCTTTATCGGACGCGGTCCGGGTGGCGGTGGACCTCGAGTGCGACGGGCTGGCGGCACGGTTGCCCAAGGGCATGCAGGTGCGCAAGCGGACGCGCTCACGGCTGGTGGCGGTTTGCCGTGGCGGGGAATATCGGGTAGGGTGCGGACTTCTTTTTTGACAAATTATTTTGAGGAAAGGGGTTGTGTTGACAGTTCCTCCTGCATTTCCAGCCACTTAAGCATCGGGGTGAACTTGATCGTGCCCTTCATTCCAAACCATTCAACCTCATTTTCGCTGTTTTCAGTGGACGTCAACACCAGCAGGTTTTG
>JBIKMI010000311.1:0-3273 GCA_044359285.1 Kiritimatiellia bacterium | reverse complement strand
AGCCCCAGGACGCGCCGCCCCTTGGCGTCGGTCCAACTGTAGCCCGCGGGAAAACAGATGGTGTCGGGTTCCCTGTCGGTCTCCTCGATGCCCAGGCTGAAATGGTCGCCACTGGGCAGGACGATGGTCGGGATGACGTATTTCTCTTGCGGCTTTTTCGGGTCGCTCCTGGCCCCGGAGAACTTCTCGCCCGGCTCGGAGAGGTCACCATTGAGGTTCAGATCCGCGTACATCGTGTCGTAGCCCTTGCCGGTTCCCTGCGACTCGTCCCAGATCAGGATGAGCGTGTTCTTGAGATCCAGGCCGAGCACCATCAGCGCGTAGCGGGCTTTGGCCGAGACGAGCGCCGGCGCCTTGACCAGGTGGCGCGGCACGGTCGCATAGTCCGGCAACGTGTAGCGGTCGATCTGGCGGTAGCCGTTGTTCTGCCCCTCCCCCCCCCACGCCATGCCGATGCTCATGGTTGAAATAATGCCCAGCAAGGCCATCCAACGATTGCATGCGCTCATGGTCTTTCCTCCTTCATTTCCTTCGTCATGTCATCCAGGTCTCAAAAGCCGCGAAAGGCGCGCTGAACCTGGTCGTAGGCCAGCTTGGGCCGCCGGTACTCGTCGAGCGTCCCTTTGTCGTTGATCGTGCGCGGGCGCATGAGCGCATAGGCACTGGTGTAGGTTTGCGCGTCGGCGAAATGCCAGAGCGCGATCCCGGCGACCCGCGGCCGCTCCATCACGTAGCGGCAGATCGTGCCAAGCATCTCGGCCTGGAACTCCTCGGACCAGTGCGACTTGAACCGGTCGCGCCAACCCCGGATCGCACCCGCGCCGAATTCGCTGATGATAAACGGCTTGCCACCCAACCCCCGCTCATCCAGGCTGCGGATGAAGGCGTCGAAAAACGGAACCACCTCACCCACCGGCCGCACCTGCTCACGATCCTGCGCATACCAGCCGGGATAGGCGTTGAGGCTGATCACATCCACCTTCCCAAAATGCAGCTCGTCGCCCGGATGGTTCGTGGCGAAAGTGACCAGGCGCGAGGGATCCTCGCGGCGCACCAGGCCGATCAGGCTGTCGTACAAGGCGGTCGCCTCTGGCCGGTGGGACGGCCCTTCGTTCATGAACCCCCACATGATCACGCAAGGATGATTGAAACTGTTCTGGATCATCAGACGCGTCTGGCGCAGTTGCGCCTCGCAGAATCCCGGATCCGTGACGTGCTCGACCTGATTGCCCCAGCCCAACGATTCCTCCCAGAAGATCATCCCGAACTGGTCGCAGAGATCCAGGAAACGCTGGTCCTGGGGATAGTGGCTGCCGCGGATGTAGTTGCAGCCGAGATCCTTGAGGTACTGCAGGTCCTCGATCAAGAGCGGCAGGGGCTGGACGGGGCCGAACTCAGGATGAGCCTCATGCCGGCAATACCCGAGCAGCTTCCGGGGCGTGCCGTTGACGCAGATCCGGTCGCCGTCAACGCTGACCGTGCGGATGCCGAACCGTTCGGTGATAGCGTCATCCGCCAGGGCAACGGTAACGGTGTGCAGATGGGGCGACTCGGGCGACCAGAGCCGGAAGTCCGGCACCGGCAGCGAGAGGCGCACGTGGCCGCCGCGCACCTCGCCGCCGTAGCACGCGGGCGCCTGCCGGTCGAAGGCGACCGTGAAATCGACCCGCGCGGGAACCGCGCCGGAGAGTTCGATGTCCAGGTCCACGATGCCATTGGAAAGGTCCAGCGTGGCGACGCGCACGCGTTCGAGACTGCAGGCCGGCAACTCGTGCAGTTCCACGCCACGGTAGAATCCGCCATAGGCGTAGAAGTCGTAGTATTGCGAGAAGAGCGGCGTGCGCTTGAAATCGAAGCGGTTATCAATGGCCACCACCAGCGTGTGCTCGCCCGCGGTCTCCGATTTGAATTCGAGTTCCATGCCGGAGTAGGGCAGATCCAGCGTGCCGATCGGCTTCCCGTCCCAGAACACCCGCGCCCAGAGCCCGATCCCGCCAAAGCGCAGTTTCAGACGCCCGGCCGAAGCGTCGAC
Organism: Kiritimatiellia bacterium; assembly: GCA_044359285.1. Taxonomy (GTDB): domain Bacteria; phylum Verrucomicrobiota; class Kiritimatiellia; order CAIKKV01; family CAITUY01; genus JAABPW01. The sequence goes on along the minus strand of JBIKMI010000311.1, from coordinate 1,241 downwards.
TTTGCGGCGGTAGAGCGCCAGACCGCGCCGGCCCGCGAACTTTGGCGTCACGTCAAAGACGCCGGGGACGCAGAGTTGGTCATCGTAGTTCACGCCGCCGAGGTCGAGGCCGTCGAGCGACGCCTCCTCGCCAAGAAAGCGGAAATCCCAGATGCCGTCCAGCGACTGCCAGACGCGTTTCGAATAATGCGGGTACAGGTGCATGGTCAGAGTACCTCCATGCGCACAAACTCGTTCACCACGGCGCCTTCCGGCACGGTATAGGTTCTCTTTGCGCCCTTGGCGAGATCCGCGGCCGGAATCTCCTGCACGAAGGTCTTGCCGTCATAGCCGTGGGTAATCTTCAGCGTGGCGCTGGCGGGGCTCGGTTTCTCGCGCACATAGCCGGCGAAGAGGCGCAGGCCCCGCAGCTCGGCCCAGCCATGACAGACCAGTTTGACCTCGGCCTCGGCGCAAGGCGGAAAGCTGGCGCTGCCGTTGACGTTGTTCTGCCAGTGATCGACGCGTGTCGCCGGGTCGAGACCCCACGGGCTGCAATCGGTGGTGCGTCCGGCGAGCGTCGCCGCCCCCGCCGGCCCCAGATGCAGCTCGATCCATTTGTCCGCGTCGGGCCGGCTGCCGGTCCCCCCGATCGCGCACACCGACAACCGGACGATCCGGCACCCGGCCGGCGCCTTGACCGGAATCGTCACGCTGCCGCTGCCGGCGAGCGCTCCACCGCTGAAGGAGACATCCGGCTGCGCCTGCCAGGCGAGGCCTTCCGGCCTGGCCGTCGCGGCCATCGCCTCGGCGCTGCTCCAGTCGGGGATCCAGGTGAGCGTTTCCTCGTTGTCCATGGACGCGACGGTCATCGTCGTCGGCCCGGCGCCCACGCGCGGCAGCGCGCCGGGATGCAGCACACCGCGGGTCACAATCCGGGTGAGGCTGCCGTTCTCGATTCTCAGCAGGTAGTCCCAGCGGTTCACCGCGCCGGCCACCAGGCCGTCCGCCGCCACCGGCTTCCAGGTGCGGCCCAGATCCGTCGAGTAGGAAAGCGACCCCGTGGCCGTCACGCGTGACGAGGTGATGTTATAGGGACAGCGCACCGCATGGATCGTGGCGTTTCCGTCCCTTGCCAGCGCGGCGGAGGCCGCCTGTGCCGCTTCTTTCGGGGCATAGACCAGTTCACAGAACCCTCTTCCGATCGCGGCGGGCTCCTGGGTCGGCGGCGCGAACTCGGACCAGCCGGCGGCCTTGGCGCT
>JBIKMI010000095.1:0-9302 GCA_044359285.1 Kiritimatiellia bacterium | reverse complement strand
CGCGATCTTTGCGAGCTTCTGTTCAAAATTCCTGGTTTTGTTTTCCATTATCGGGTTAACCTTAGTTCTCAGAATGGCCATATTGACAAGGATTTGCAGTTGTTCGTGAATATGCCCTGCCAGTGACAGGCGCCCTTGAAAAGGGGAGTTGAAAGTTCAAAGGGGTGGGTCTAGAGTTGCCCGCTTAGCTTTGAACTCTCACCTCCCAACTCATGATCCCTATGGGGCCTGGCGCAGTCCGGCCTACCGCGCTTTTTCGGCGGCGTGGCTGGCGTTGACGATGGCGGGACAGATTGAGACGGTGGCGGTGGGGATCTACCTGTATACCCAGACCCACACGGTCATGGTGCTGGGCTGGCTGGGGCTGGTCAAGGCGCTGCCCGTGATGTTACTGTCGATTACGGGCGGGCAGCTGGCCGACCGGTTCAACCGGCAGAAGCTGATTGTCATCACGCAGGCGGCCATGGTGGTGGCGACCGCGGGTCTGGTGGGGCTCGCCTGGGTGGGGGCCCCTGTCCATGGGTTCTATGTGTGCATTTTGATCAGCGCCATTGCCCAGGCGCTGGGCGCGCCCGCCCGTTCCGCGATTCTGCCGCAGCTGGTCCCGGTGTCGCTGTTCAGCAACGCCATGGCGTGGAATACCAGCCTCTACCGGGTTGGAACCATGATCGGCCCGGTACTGGGCGGGTTGCTGATGGGGCACGATGATTCCACCCCGCCGGCGTTGGCTCTCGCCTTTCTGCTGCGCGGCGGGGGAATGCTGGCCCTCGCGAAAATGACCCTGCAGGAACAGGTGCGGCAGACCGTGGACCGGTCGCTGAAGAGCATGCTGGAGGGCATCCGCTTTGTCCGGAACAACAAGGTCATTCTGGCCACGCTCACGCTGGACCTGTTTGCCATGATGGTCGGCGGGGCGACCTATTTGCTACCGCTCTTTGCGCAGGACATTCTGCATGTGGGGGGGATCGGTCTGGGGTTGCTCCGTGCGGCGGAAGCATTGGGCGCGATTGTGATGGCCATGGCGATTGCGCATCTGCCGCCGATCCGGAATGCGGGCCGGGCGATGTTGTGGGCGGTGGCGTTATTTGGAGCCTCCACGATCCTCTTCGGGATCTCGCAGTGGTTCTGGCTGTCGCTGGTCGCCATGTTCCTGATCGGCGCCAGTGATAACATCAGCGTGATTGTCCGACATACGCTGGTGCAGGTCCTGACCCCCGATCACATGCGCGGGCGGGTCTCGGCGGTCAACAGTGTGTTTATTGTGGCGTCCGACGATCTGGGCGGGTTTGAGTCGGGACTCAGCGCGCGGGCCTTTGACCTGATGGCGTCAGGGCTGGGCTGGGCGGCGCCCGGGGTGGCCTCGCGCGTAGCGGGCGCGGTCGGGTCGGTGGTCTTCGGGGGGGTGGGGGCGATGGTGGCGGTGGTGGGCTGTGCCCGGCGCTGGCCGGAGGTCCTGAAACTGGGCTCGCTTCGCGATATCCGGCCGGCCGAAGCGGTGGTGGTTCAGGAACGGGCAGTCGAAGAGGACGCCATGAAGTGAAGCGGGGCGATGCGGTTTTAGCCCGTAGCGCCATGTTCCGTGAACAGGTTCAGGACGTTCACCAAAATCGGACGGGTCACCCCTTTTTCATGCGGTGATACTGAACCATCCGGATATGTTTCGGGCAGGGCTTGTCCTGAAAGGCGATTTCCCAGCGCAGGCGCGGGTCTCCGAACCGAACCAGCCCCACTTCAAACCACGTCGGATCAAACCAACCGCCTGCCCAGTTCAGGAGGGCATCGTGATCCACGGCATTATGATAGGCGATGGCCTTTTTGAAACGCCGGTAGCCGGAGGCGCCGCCACTGTCTTCGGGCGGGCAGGCGTTTTCGCCCCCTACGCAGCAGGGGTAGACGGTGCCGGCCTTCCGCGGAAAACGCTCCTCCAGGGTGACGGTATGGCGCCAGCCATCACCGAAATCATAGAGATAATCGGCCGTCAGGTTTTCCGGCTTGAATGTGAAGTAGCGGGAGAGATTGGATTTCCATCCCGGCGCTGTGACGTACCCCATCACTTCCGAATCGTCCAGGCCGCATGCCCCGTCGTCAGGAATGCCGAAATGGTCTTCCGTCGACGTCCTGGGGTTGCGGAGCGTGAAGAGGTGGAGGTGATAGTCAAGCCAGCCGAACGCATCCGTAATGGCGCAATGCAGATCCCAGAAAGAGTAACATTCGGGAACCTGAATGCGCCTCCAGACGGGGGGATCGGTCTCGAGCAGTGTCACCTTGAATTGAAGCACATGGGCAAAGGGACTCTGACAGGAATACACCTTTTGTGAGGTTCTCATAGCGGAGAGCATGACGGAAACAGGCCCTGAGGTCAAGAGGCGCTCAAAGTCGTGTGAGCGGGGGGTGCAAAAACGAAAAATCAACGGGAGATGGTGAGGATGCTTTTGCCGTAACTTGCGGAGGAACGGCTAAATTCATCTATCACAGGGGGGCCGCGATATCGGGGGAGACCCACCACCTCGTCCGTTGACTGCTGACAGAATCTCACGAGCCGCATGTTTCCGCAATTGGAAAAACCCTGATTCGGCATCAGGGTTTTGCTGATGGGGTTTAAGGGGCAGGTTGAGTCCGGGTGGACCGGGTAACGCTCAGATGGAACCCAGTTAGCCTGGCGAGGACGGCTTGCATTTTGTCGATGGGTGGCAGGAGGGTGGTTCTGAAGTGAAACGTGCCCGGGGCCTGGCCAAACCCGGAGCCGGGTACGACGCAGATGCCGGTCGCCTCGAGCAGGTTCAGGCAGTATTCGTGATCGGTCATCCCGGCGGGGAGGGTGATCCGGGGGAAGGCGTACATGGCGCCGGCGACCGGCTGGCACGCGATGCCCGGAATCTGGTTGAGCCCCGCGGCCAGCATGCTGGCGCGGACGCGCAGGGACTCAAGCATATCGGCCCGTTCCCGGGTGTAGCGGTCGAACGAGGGACCGCCGGGTTGGGGCGGGGTCACCATCAGAAAGGTGGCCATCTGGCCGGCGGTGTTGGCGCAAAGGGAGACCGACTGCAACTTGATGATTTCAGCGAGGACCTCGGCCGGGACATTCCGGCATTCGAAATATCCGCCGCGGAGGCCACATTCGCCCAGCAGCCCCTTGGAGCAGGAGTGGAAGCTGAACAAGGAGACGTCCTTGATGCGATTCTTTTCCAGCACCTTGGCAAACGAGACAAAGGCGTGTGAGTTCTGATAGATATTATCCTGGTACACCTCGTCGGCAAGAATGGCGAGCTGGTGCTTTCGGGCGAACTGGAACACCATCTCGATGTTCTGCTCATCGAGAACCGCCCCGGTGGGATTACCGGGGTTGATGACGCAAATGGCGCGCACCTGGATGCCCTCCTTTTCAGCCTTCTGGTGTGCCTGCTCCAGTTGCTCCAGGGTTAACGTCCAGCCGGTGTCCTCATTCAGGTAATAATCAACCCGGCTTCCTCCGTAGAGGGTAAGGGTGGCCGAATAGAGGGGGTATTGGGGGATGGAGACCATGATTCCGTCGCGCGCGGAGGAGATCAGGATTTTCAGAACAGCCTGAACGCCCTTGCTCGCGCCGTCTGTCAGGAAAAGGGTCGCCGGATCGGCCGTGATGCCGTCGCGTTTTTCAATAAAAGCGGCGACCGCCTCCCTGACGAAGCGCAAGCCCTGGCTTTCCGTATAAGCGCCGAGTCCGTGCCGGGTTTGCTGAAGTGCCTGCCGGGCCATTTCCATGACATCGGTCGGGAACATGGGGGGCGTGCTATGCAGCAACTCCGGACACGCCAGGATGGCCAGAACCTGCCGGATCCACGTGAGTGGCTTCTGGCCAAGAGACTGGGGGTTGCCGATATTGCAGTAAATGATCTCGCGCCCCGCCCGTTCCAGTTCGGCGGCACGTGCCACAATAGGACCCCGCACGGCATATTGGGTTTCCCGTACCGCCTTATCAATATTTTCAAGCTTGATCATCCTGACTCCGATCCTTGTTGAATCCTGATTGTGAAAAGGAGCGAGTTTGTACATAACCCGATGATTATCAAGCCATATATTTGCGAGGGGGCGTGTGATTGACTTTTGGAGCCGTGCTATCTACCCTGCGCCCATGATGTGGTTGGGTTTGGGGTTGATCTCTGCACTGTTTCTGGGGCTGTATGACGTCTGTAAAAAGGCGTCCCTGCGGGACAATGCCGTTCTGCCCGTTCTGTTTCTCGCGACGGTGGCCACGGCCCTGCCGTTTGCGGGGTTGACCCTGTTGTCGCAGTGGCTAGGGCCGGCTGTTCTCGGGCGGGCCTATGTGGCATCCGTCCCGTGGGCCGTGCACGGCTTATTGATGCTGAAATCCCTGATTGTGGCCGCTTCCTGGGTGTGTGCCTATTTCGCCTATAAGCATCTGCCGATTACCCTGGGGGCGCCGATCCGCGCGGCTCAGCCGGTGTTGACGCTGGTGGGGGCCATGCTCATTTTCTCAGAACGGTTTTCGCTACTCAGCTGGTGCGGGATGCTGATGGCATTGGGTTCCTATTTTGCGCTTTCAATCGCAGGCCAGAAAGAGGGAATCCGGTTTGCCCGCAATGGCTGGGTGGGACTCCTGTTGCTGGGGACCGGCCTGGGGGCCGTCAGCTCATTGTACGACAAGTATCTGCTCTGCCGCTATGACCCGATGGTGGTACAGGCCTATTTCAGCCTGTATCTGGTCGTGATTCTGGGCGGGGTGTTCGCCCTGGGCTGGTGGCCGCGGCGGCACCAGCATACGCCGTTTCAATGGCGGTGGACGATTCCCGCGATCGGGCTCCTGCTGGCGGCGGCGGATTACTGCTATTTCAATGCGCTGGCCCTGCCGGGCTCCCTCATTGCCCTGCTGAGCGTGGTCCGGCGCGGAAATGTGCTGGTCTCATTCGCTCTGGGTGCCTTGATTTTCAAGGAAAAGAATATCCGGCATAAGGCCCTGGCCCTGACCGGAGTCGTGGTGGGAATAATCCTGATCGGGCTGGGATGAGGCCATTTTGGCTGCGTCACGGCGGTGGTGAATGCGCTGGCATTGGCGGGGGAGATGGTGTAAGGTGCCAGCTAAATTTTAGTAGATTCGGGAGAAAAATGCCGATGAAATGGTCAAGGATTACCGTCTTGTTTATCGCTTCCGCCGGCCTGGTTCAGGCGGCTACGAATCCATTCGGATTATTAGGAGGACTCTCCGCGACGTCTGCCATCCCGGTGGACGTCTCTGCTCCCAGTGTGGACTTTGAGCAGGGTGGCAAAAAAATGATTGCCTCGGGCGGGGTCACCGTGGTGCGCGGCAATGAGAAGTTGACGGCCAACACCGTTGTTTTCGACAAGGTCAACGAAACCGCCGTGGCGTCGGGGAATGTGGTGTTCATCAAGGGGACGGCGGAGTGGCGCGGCGAGACCTTCAGCTACAACCTGAAGGACGGCACCTGGTCGACGGGCGGGTTTGATGCGCTGTATGATCCCTTCCGCATGAAAGCGGAGTCGGCCGTCCGGACCAATGATTACTTCCTGTTGAACCGCGCGGTGGTCACGACCTGCACCAACGATCCGGGTCATCAACACTATACCATGAACTGCCGCCGGGTGCGGGTCTATCCCGGCGATCATTTTGTCGCCCGGCATATGGTGCTCCGGTTCGGCGGGATCCCCCTCTTCTATGTGCCTTACTGGTACAGCTCCCTGGGTGACCGTTCGGTCGGGTTTTCCGCAAAGGCCGGGTATAAGAGCCGTATGGGCGCCTATCTGCTGACGTCGACCAAGTATTGGATGTCGCCCAATCTGAAGGGGATTACCCACCTGGATTACCGGACCGAGCGGGGGCCGGCGATCGGCCAGGAAATCGGGTGGGTCAACGATGCCGACACCGGGAAGGGCCGCATCTACGGGTATTATGCCGATGATCAGGGCGTGCAGAAGGACTACGACAAGGGGCGTCGCGATGAAGTCATAGATTCCCAGCGGTATCGCGTGACGTTTGATCATCTGCAGAATTTCGGCAGTAAAGATTATTTCCTGACGGATTTCACCTATCTCAGCGACCAGTACCTGCTGGAAGACTTCTTTGAGTCGGAATACCGCAATAGTTTCCAGCCTGAAAACTTTGCCACGTATGTGCATCGGGAAGACAATGTGACGATGAGTTTGTCCGTCTATAAACGGCTGAATGAGTTCTTCGATGCGGTGGACCGGCTGCCGGAGCTGGCGATGGATGTGCAGCGGATTCAGATTGCGGATTCCCCGTTCTACTACGAGAGCCGGAATTCGGTGGCGTATCTGCAGAGGCTGTATGCGGATGGGTCCGGCGCCGAGGACTATTCCGCAGGCCGGGCGGACACCAGTCATGAGCTGTATTATCCCACCCGTCATTTCGGCTTCCTGAATGTGACCCCGCGGACCGGGTACCGGGCGACGTATTATTCCGAGACGGTGGAGTGGGGAAGCGTCACGCAGGTGGTCGCCACGGTGACCTCCAACAGCAGCGGGGTTGTGACGAGCGGGAGCTCGACGAATGTCACAAAAGTGGCCACCGCCAGGGGGAGCGATCTCCGCTCGCTCTTCAATGTCGGGCTCGAGACGTCGCTTCGCGCCTTTAAAATCCTGAACAATGAAGAGAACATGTTCGGGACCGGGTTGCGGCACGTGGTGGAGCCGTACACGGATTATACCTTTGTGCCTGAACCCAATCTGAGACCCGGCCAGCTGTATCAATTTGACGAAATTGATTCCCTTGACCGCCGGAATGATCTGCGGTTCGGACTGCGTAACCGGTTCCAGACCAAGCGGCAGAAAGCGGTGAGTGACATTGCCGACCTGGATATTTTTACCACCTACAGCTTTGAAGAGGCGGATCAGGATGAGCCGTTTTCGGAGGTGGGGCTCAGGGCGGAATTCAATCTGGCCACGTGGTGCCAGATTTACATGGATGGCACCTACGATCTGTATGCCAACCAGCTCAACACCTTCAATACCCAGGCGCGGTTCACGCACGAGGAGTGGCGGGCCAGTGTGGAGCAGCGGTACCTGGTGGATTACAGCAGCCTGTTGATCACCGATCTGGCCTGGATGCCCAATAAACGCTGGGAGTTCGGGATCTATGACCGCATGGAGTTCCAGACCTCCACCCTGGAGGAGCAGGGGCTTTCGGTCACCCGCAAATTCGATTGCCTGTCCGTGGCGCTGGGCGGGAGCTATCTGCCGGAGTACACGCGCGAGGATGGAAGCACGCACGAGGCGGATTATCGCGTGATGTTTGAATTGACGTTCCTGGCCTTCCCGAACTTGAAACTGGGCTCGATGGCGCGGGATTAATCCGGATAGGGCGTTGGGTATAGGAGACAGGCAATATGAGGCATGAAGCGTTGACGCGGTGGACGGCGGAGAGCTCCGCTGACTTGTACGGGATCCGGAACTGGGGCCAGGGGTACTTCGATGTGACGCCCGGCGGGGAAGTCATTGTCCGCCCGAACGGGCCCAAGAGCCAGACCGAGGTCAGTCTGATGCATCTGATTGACGAGTGCCACAGTCGCGGCTTGAACATGCCCGTGTTGCTCCGCTTCTCCAATATCCTGGCCTCCCGCATCAAGGAAATTAACGAGAGCTTCCGCTGGGCGATCTTTGATGCCGCCTATCAGGGCCAGTATCGCGGCGTCTTTCCCATCAAGGTGAACCAGCAGGACGAGGTGGTGGGCGACATCACGGAATACGGGCGTGAATACCATCACGGGCTGGAGGCCGGCAGCAAGGCCGAATTGATTGCCGCGCTGGCGCTGATGAAGGATCCTGAGGCGTTTGTGATCTGCAACGGCTACAAGGATGAGGAGTTTGTGGATCTGGCTTTGCAGGCGCTCAAGATGGGGACCCGCACCGTGCTGGTCGTCGAGATGCCCAGTGAACTGGAGCTGATTATCGAGCGCGCCAAACGGCTGAAGGTCCGGCCGGTGGTGGGGATCCGTGCCAAGCTGTCCAGCCGTGCCGGCGGACATTGGGATTCCTCCGGCGGCGACCGCAGCAAATTCGGATTGGATGCCAGCCAGATTATCGAGGTGGTGGACGGCTTGCGCCAGCACAAGATGCTGGATTGCCTCCAGATGCTCCACTACCATCTGGGAAGCCAGGTCTCGGATATCCGGCGCGTCCGCAATGCCTTGCGCGAGGCCTGCCGCTTCTATGTCGAGCTCGTGCGGGAAGGCGCGGGCATGGGCATCCTGAATATGGGGGGCGGGCTGGCGGTGGATTATGATGGCTCCCATACCAACTTCGCCTCCAGCACCAATTATTCAACCGCCGAATATGCCTCGGTGGTCGTGGAAACGGTGATGAATACGCTGGATGAATGCGGCGTGCCGCATCCCACGATCGTCACCGAATCCGGGCGCGCCACCGCCGCCCATCACTCCGTCTTGATCTTCAACATCCTGGATGTGCGCCGGTTCGAGCCCCTGCGGATTCCCGAGAAGTTGTCCTCCGAATCACATGAGATGCTCCAGAACCTGATGGAGGTGTGCCATTCCCTCTCCCCGCGCAACATGCAGGAGGCCTACCATGATGCCGTCTATTACCGGGATGAGTTGCGGACCCTTTTCCTTCACGGGAATATCTCCCTGCGCGAGCGCTCGCTGGCCGAAACCATCTTCTGGCATGTGGTGTGCAAGGTGTCGGAAATGACGCGGGGGCGGAAGTATACGCCGGACGAACTGGAGGGGCTGGACGCGGCTACCGCGGATGTCTATTACGGGAACTTCAGCGTATTCCAGTCCATCCCGGATTTCTGGGCGATTGACCAGTTATTCCCGATCATGCCGATTCACCGCCTGAATCAGCGCCCGACCCGCAAGGGCGTGCTGGCGGATATCACCTGCGATTCGGACGGCAAGATTGATAAGTTTATCGACCTGCATGATGTCAAGCATGTCTTGCCGCTTCATGAATGGGATGGACGCGATTACTACATGGGGATTTTCCTGACGGGCGCCTATCAGGAGACGATTGGCGATATGCATAATCTGCTCGGAAACACCAACGTCCTGCATGTGCGCATTGATGACAAGGGCCGGATTGATGAGGCGACGCAGATCAAGGGTGACCGGGTGGATGAGATCCTGGAGTACATGGAATACCGGCCGGACAGCATGGTGGAAACCATCAAGGCGCGTGCTGAAAAGGCGGCTAAAAGCGGTTTGATCACCCGCCGCGAAAAGATGACCTTTATCAAAGACTACAAGATGGGGATCCGCGGCTACACCTATTTCGAGAAATAGGAAAACCCCCGCAGGTTAGAACCACTTGGT
>JBIKMI010000353.1:0-2795 GCA_044359285.1 Kiritimatiellia bacterium | reverse complement strand
CCCATCCGGAGTTGGGCCTCCGCCGCATTCAGATAGACCTCAAGCCAGGCATAGTTCCCTTGTTTGACGAGGGAGAGCGCCTTTTGCATATGCTTTTCCGCCTCAGCCAGATTGCCTGCTCTCAGATAGGCCAGGGCGGCGGTATCATGAATGGCGAAGTCATCCTTTTGAGAGGCGAGCAGGGCGGGGAGCAGGGTCAGGGCGTCCGAGACATACAGCGGGTCCTGCGCCAGGGTAAAGATCAGGTTGTTCAGGACGTTCAAGTCGGCCGGGTAGCGGACATAGGCTGACTTGAGGATTTTGATGGCGCGCGGGATATTGCCTTCGCGCCGCGCCGACTCCGCCGCCAGCAGGTAGGTGCGCGGCAGCGCCTGTTTCTGGCCTACTTCCCGGGCCAGTGCATCTTCCAGCATGCCCAGTGCCCGGTCCGTTTGTCCCTTCAGGAAATACGCTTCGCCCAACCGCTCGGCCCAGATGCGCTCCTCGGGATAATGGCTGGCCAGCCCTTCCAGGGCCCGGAGCATGTCCGAATCCGACCCCCCGGCGCGTGCTTTCAGGCCGATAATGATTTTATAGAAGGGCCAGGGCTCGAGGGCATGTTCTGTGCCCGCCCGGGCGCAGGCCAGGGCCCAGGCCGCATCTTTGATCTTGATGGCCGTGGTGACCCCCAGGACATCCGCCGGGAGTAAGCCCTGTCCGTTCTTGATGGCGGTACGGGCCAAAAGCGCCGCCGCGTTGGTGTGCGTGTTCCGTAACAGGAAGTCGCCGGCGCGGACCAGCGTGCCCGGGGGGTAGAGGCGGCCATCAACCGCCTTGCGGGCTTCACCGTCACTCCAGGCCGGAGTGGCCCCGGCGCGAAGCTGCGCGACCAGATACGCCAGCCATAATTCCCCGTCCAACGGCTGGGCGGAGAGCGCCTGACGGGCGGTAAGAGCGTCCTTTTTGAGGAGGACGTTGAGGCGGTTGAGCAGGCCCGAAGCAGGCTGGAATTCAAGTGCGCGGGTGATGGTGAGAGTGGCCTCGTTGGTGCGGCCCTGCCGCAGCAGGAGGAGGGTGAGTTCACCCAGCGCCAGGGCTTTTTCCCGTCGGTCGCGACCGATGCCTGTCCATTTTGACAGATCCGAGGTGCCGCCCTGGCCCCGGGCCGAATACCAGTTCGCCTTGATGTTTTGTAGCGCGCTCAGAAAAGGGGTTTGCCTGGGCTTTAATGCCTTCCGCTCCAAGGCATAATCCTCGTCCGTGAGTTGGCCGCCGCGCCATTCCAGTGCCCACTCCGCCGGCGGGAGGAGTTCCGTCTGCTGTTTAGGGATGATCACATTGTTGAGGTTCTCGACCAGTGCCAGTTTCTGGCCTTCCATTACGCGACCGGTGGCGAGGAGCAGTTTGGCGCGCAGGGCGGGGTGCGGGGCGTGCTTCATTTTGTTGACTATAAAGAGCGCGTCCTCGCTGAAGCCGAAGAAGCTCCATATGCCGGCCATGGCCAGCGTCCACTCTTCCGACTCCGGGTAATCCCGGCGTGCGGCCTCCATGCAGTCCATGGCGCAGGGGCCGAGGTCGAGAGACATGGCGGCCTGGGCCAGATCCAGCCAGGCGGTCAAGGGTGGGTGTGGCTCGGTGCTCATGTATTCAGAGAGGGTCTCGTAGCACATCTCCCAGGCGCCCTGCGCCTTGTAAAGTTCAGCATGGGCGATCAGGTAGAGCGCGTGCTGCTGGCTGGATTTCTGTTCAAAGCCATTCAATTTCTCATGGGCTTCGTCCCAGCGCCCCAATTCGCCCAGCACGCGACCCCAGAGGAGTTTAAGGCGCATATCCAGGCCCTGCCCGGCCTCCACTTTCTGCAGGGCCTCCAGGCAGAGTTTCAGTTGGCGTTCATAGCCTTCCCGCGAGATCAGGCCGCCCAATTCCCCGGCCAGGGGAATCCGTTGCCATAATTCCTTCCAGGGGGAAAGCCCGGCCGCGAGTTGGAAGAAGGGCTTGGCGTCGATCAAGGCGTCGCCGTACCCGCTGGTGCCGAGGGTTTCATGACGGAACTGAAACCACTTCCGGCCGTATTCGGCAGGGGCAATCAGCAGGAGGGGGTCTCCGGGGGCGATGGCGGCCAGGCGTGTAAAGGCCAGCCAGCCGATATCCGGTCGACCAATCGCGAAGGCCCCGTCCATCGCCAGCGACAGGTCCGGGGCTTTCAGCGATTTCAAGTTGGCCATGAACAAGGTCTCAAAAAGCTGCTGCCACTCCCGCTCAGGCTTATCCCGCATAATCCGGATAGCCGGGTTCAAAAAGGCCGCTTCCCGGTCCCGGTTCTTCATGGCGCGCCGCAGAACATGGGCGGCGCTGGTAGTGTCCCCCACCCGGAGCCGGGCTTCCACGGCAATCAGCCCTTGCAGCGTCGTGGCATAGGGCAGATCGGAGTCCGAAAGGCGGATCGATTCCCAGAGATCGCGTGCCGCCATATAGGGGAACAGGGCGCGAATGCGTTCCTGGGTGCCGATGCCTCTGGCGGCCAGGACGACATAGGTCGCCACTTCAGACGGCTTGTTCATGATGGCATAAAATTCAGACAGCACCAGAGCCACACCCGGGAGGCGGCGTGATTCGGGCGGGAAGAGGGCAATGGTCTCGGTCGCTTCGGTGAGGCGTTTCAGCTCCAGCAGGGCGCGGGTTTCAAGGAGCCGCTCCTCAAGCGAGCGGTTCTTGGCAGGCTTGCGCTGGATAATGCGCAGGGCCTCTTCCTGTTTCCCCCTGCTGAGCTTGATCCTTGCCAGATCCAGCAGGAGGTCGTCGTCGCCCGGTGCCAG
>JBIKMI010000310.1:0-3285 GCA_044359285.1 Kiritimatiellia bacterium | reverse complement strand
ATGGACAGGCCGGAGTGGCTGCGCGGGGTGGACGGCCAACCGGACGCCCGGGCCACCTGCGGCACCGACTTCCGGCGGCGGCTGGCCAACTGCCTGGCCGCGGGGCCTTTTTATGACTGGCTGGAGCAGCTCATCGTCGCGGAGGCCCTGGGCACCGGTCTCTACGACGTTTGGTCCATGGACGGCGACTTCTGGGGCACTGATGCGTTTGTGAATTCGATTCTGCCGGTGACCTGCACGGCGCAGAACCACGAGCATCTGCCGGGCGACTCGAACTACGCCTGCCAGCGCCGCCTGGACCGGTTGTTCGCGGCGGTGCGGCAGCGCTATCCGCGCATGTACATCACCACCTGCCGGCCCAAGCAGGACCTGGGCGTGTGGGCCATGCGGGATGTGGACGCCTGTTTCACGCTCATCGAAAGCGGCACCGGCGGGTCGAACCTCGCGGCCGGTGACGAGGTGCGCACCGCCTCGCGCATCCGCGTGCACCACCAGTTCTTCCCGCACTGGATGGATTGCGCGCTGCTGTTTCCAAGCTATGCCGCCGGTTCCAATCCGCCGTGGCCGCAGGGGCATATCGACTACCTCATGCTCAGCGCACTATCCAGCGCGCCTAACATGTGGCTTTACCTCCCGACCAAGACCGGCATTCCTGCGGCGGACCAGGCGGAGATCCGCAAGTGGCTGGAGTGGGGGCGGAAGAACGTCGCGTACCTGATGGTGCGCCACGACCTGTTTGACTGGCCCGGCAAAGGCGTGGTGGACGGTTCGGCGCATCTGCTGGGCGACCGCGGCCTGATCTTCCTGTTCAACGGGACGAAGGAATCCAAGTCGGCGGAGTTCGCGCTGACCGCCGAGTCCACCGGCTTCACCGGCACGGCGCCGGTTGAAATCCGGCAGGAATATCCGGCGGTCGAACGGCAGGAGGTTTCTGGTCCGGGCGCCACGGTGTCCTGGCCGGTGCCGGCCGGAAGCGTTGTGGTGTTGAGGGTCACGCGGCGGTGATGGGATATCTTGTTGTAAAGGAGTGAATGCTATGAAGACGGCATGCATGGTGAATAGCCAGGGATTTTCAGGACTTGTAAGTGTAGTAGTGTTCTTCACGGTTACCATGGGAGGCTTTATGGAAGCTGCAGAAATTCGTTTGACTCCGGCATCCGGTGTGCCGGGCTTTTCGTTCCTCAGTTGGGATACGGAAGGGAATGCCCAGACCAAACTCAATCTCCTCCAGGACGGGGCCGGCGCCACCTTCCAGGTGGAAACCAACGGGAAATGGGTGGACGGCAGACCGTTTGTCGTCGGCACGAACGCGGCGGAAGGTTCGCTCGACCTCGGCAGCGCCGGCAGGGCCGAACTGCGCTGGAGCGCGCGAACCAAGGGCGCCGGCATGGTCTGGTCGCTGGCCAACCTTGGCGGAACCGGCACGCTCAGCCGGATCCGCATTACGCTGCCGTTCAACCCGCGCATGGCCGCCACGACCGTTCTGCCCTCGCGCTGGCTGCCGCCGGACGGGTTCGCGCTGCCGGCAATGCTGAGCGCGGCGGACTTTGGGCAGTTGCTGGTTCGCCAGCAGGGAGGTCCCGCGGTAACGGGGCGGTTTACCGGCGACCGCCACGGGAAACGGATCGATGTCACCTTCGAGTTTGCCGCGCCGAAAGCCGGGGAGACCGTCACGCTCGACTTCTCGCCGTGGCAGCTTCCGACTCCCAAGTGCGTGGACGAGGCGACGTGGAAATCCGTCCGGCGCGGCTGGTGGAATGTGTTCGAACCCTGCGTACGCGGGCATCTGGGTATCGGCGTCGTGCCCGCGCCGGCCGGGGTATTTGCCAACAATCCGATCAGCGATCCGGTCAGTTCTCTTTACGTATTCATCGCCGACCATGCCCTGCTCATCCCGGAGCTGGCGCCGGGCATCTCATCGGAATACCTGCTGCGGTTTTCCGCGGAATGGTGGCTCGATCACCACATCAACGCCGCCGGGGCGATCGAGGGGTACGAGAACCATTACGACATGCTCGACGCCCCCTCCAGCATCCTGATCGCCTCGTGGGCCTGCACCGAGATGTCCGACGATCTTACGTGGGCGCAAGCCCGCATCGGCCAACTGGAGAGAATCGCCGACTTCCTGGCCACGCGCGACGTGGATCATGACGGCATCATCGAGTCGCCGCACAGTGGCAATGCGAACACGCTCTGCCGGAGAGAGGACCGGGGCGCCACCTCCTGGGACACGATCAACTCCGGACACAAGGAGCTTTACATCAACACCCTCGCCTACCGGGCCTTCTGCTGCCTGGCGGACCTTGAGAAGCGCCTCCAGCGCACCGACAAGGCCGCGCGCTATGCGGACCTGGCCGGGAAGTTGAAGGCGGCCTTCTTCCAGACCTTCCACAGTCCCCAGACCGGACTGCTCTCCTGGTGGATCAGTGCGGACGGCCAGCGTCATGACTACTGGGCGCCGGGGATCCAGGGGTTGCCCATCTCCTATGGGCTGGTGCCACCGGACGAGGGCAGGCGCATCCTGGCGGCGGTCCGGGGCAAGGTCATGGAGACGGGCTTCTCGCGCCTGGATCTGGGCCTGCCTTGCGTGCTGACCCCGATCCGCCGGGCGGACTGCAACATCGCCGTCGGAGCGGAATACGGCTGCCCGAGCCGGGAGGACGGGTCGGACGCGTTCGGGCGCTATCTGAACGGCGGCTGCCTGGTCAGCGACCAGATCCACTGGCTCAACGCGCATTTCCGGCTGGGGCAGGGTGAGGCAGTTCAGCCGCAATTGGCGGCGATGCTGGCCCGGCAGGCCAAGCCGGTCTTTCCCAACGGCGGCAGCTTCCAGAATGGGATCGTGAACGTGCCGACCCAGGGGGCTGAGTTTTACGACTGGAGCGGCAACACGACTGGCTATGAGGGGCACTTGGTGTATAGTTGGTTCTTCCTGCAGGCCGTGTTGACCCGGCAGCCGGAGTACCTGTCGCGGCTCTATCGCCCTATGAATCAGACGCCGCCAACTCGACCGGAAGGCCTGGAGCCTTTAGGGAGACTGCCATGACCTACGCCAATCCCATCATCCCCGGCTTCCACCCCGACCCCTCTATCTGCCGCGTTGGCGAGGACTACTACCTCGTTACCTCCAGCTTTGAGTTCTTCCCCGGGGTGCCGATCTTCCATAGCCGCGACCTGGTCAACTGGCGGCAGCTGGGGCATGTGCTGGACCGCCCCAGCCAACTGCCGCTGGAGGGGGCCAAGGCCTCGGACGGCATCTATGCGCCCACCCTCCGTCACGGCCTG
>JBIKMI010000309.1:0-3312 GCA_044359285.1 Kiritimatiellia bacterium | reverse complement strand
AACGGTTTAGCGTCTGGTTCCGGGCTCAGAAACTGAAGCCGGATCATGGCATTTTCAATGGCCAGAATTTGTATGCGGTTAATCCGCTCTCGTTTTTCGGGGGCGTGGCCATATTAACCGCGTCCGGATTTAAAGGGCTTCTCGCCGGCATTCCGCAAGCGTTCTCACTGTTGATCCCCAATGCCCGCCCGTTGGACTATTTCCGCCGCTATCCCGGCTTGTGGCAGGGAGGGCCTTTCCAGGGGGGCGGAATCGTGATCACCTGCTCGGAAAATGGGACCGTTTTATCCGGACGTTCCGCCACGCCGGACGAGATGCAAGCAGCCGGTTCAGGCAAAGTGGTTATCCTGAAGGTGGATGCCAAGGTGCTGGGGCGTAACGGGTGCCGTTTGATTGTCGAGGACCGGGGTCGTTGGCGACTGGGAGAGAAGGGGAACCGCTGGCTTGAGATTCTTCAGTATCAGTAGCAATGTTCCGCTGAAGGAAACGCGCCTGATTCCACTTCGGCCTTGTACGCTTTGAAGGCCACAACCATGCGGTCGCCCAGATCGGCGTAGCGTTTGGCGAACTTCGGAGTGGCGTCTCCAGACAAACCCAGCAGATCATGGCTTACCAGCACTTGCCCATCACAATCGGGACCGGCCCCGATGCCGATGGTGGGGACTTGCACCGCCTTCGTGATGGTGGCGCTTAAGGCCGCAGGAATACATTCAATCACGATGCTGAATACCCCGGCTGCCTCAAGTGCCCGGGCATCATTGATCAGTCGTTCGGCGTCGGAGGTCTGGCGGCCCTGCACCTTATAGCCGCTTTGCCGGATGCTTTGCGGGGTCAGCCCGATGTGGCCCAGAACCGGGATGCCATTGGCAACCAGTGCCGCCACAGTCTGTGCGCGGAAGACCCCGCCTTCAATTTTCACGGCATCCGCCCCGGCCTCCTTAAGGAAGCGGCCGGCATTTTGAAGCGCCTGTTCGGTGGAAACCTGATAGGACATGAAAGGCATGTCGGCGATGACCATGGCATTTTGGATGCCCTGCGCGACCGCCGCGGTATGATGCAACATCTGCTCCATGGTGACCGCCAGCGTCGTGGGGTGACCGAGTATGGTGTTGGCGAGGGAGTCGCCAACCAGGGCCATCTGAATGCCTGCCGCATCGATAAATTTTGCGGTGGTATAATCATAGGCGGTCAGGCAGGTGATTTTGCCGCGCCCCTTCTGTTGTTTGATCCGTTCAGCGGTCCATTTGGTTTGCATGATTACTTTATTACCTGAATCAGGTTAAAAACTCAAACTTAACGCGGTGGAGAGAATGGTGTCACTTGACTCGACGCCTTCAGCCGGATTGCTGTCATACCGGTTCTGATAACAGACATCCAAACTGAGGTCGCGGGTGATATAGGCGCCCAAACCGATTTCCGAGTTTATAAAAAAAATGCTGGGATCAGCCAGTTTTGGAATGAATTCAGTAGTGGCCCAGATCAATACATGCTCATTGACCAGCTTCTCTGCCGTCAGCGCGGCCCGGCCTGCCGCATACCCGTCTTCATTCTTGTCCTTTTTTTCTTCGACATAGCCGGCCCCGAGTTCTGCATTGAGCAGGGCGGTCGGGGTGCGGACCAGATGCAGGCCGGGCGAGAGAATGCCGGTGAAGCGGTAATCCAGGTCGGCGATGGGATCGGTCATCCAGGTCAGGTTACCCAAGGCATAGACGAGGGGGGTCAATTGCCGGTCATAGCGCAAGGCGGCCACCGCATTTTCGGTGTCTCTGGTCCCGTCGCTTTCTCCATAGGCCCCGTGCGCCCGGAGGCGGATCTTATTGGCATTCGCCTCCTTCACGGCATCCAGTCCCAGCGAATACCGCAGGGTATCGCTGTTCCCGCGTGCCATGTCCATACCGAAGTCGAGACTCCGCTGCCAGCTCGTGACGGGGCGTGCCGTGGGTTGCGGCACGGGGAACTTGAGGGTGCGCCCGGAGATGCTGTATGTGCTTCCGAAATTACCCGAAAAGGAGTTCAGTAGATTGGAGCTATGGGGTTTCCCCGAGACAGGTTTAAGCACCGGAATTTGATTGGTCACAAGGATGACTTCATTGGTGATCGGGGTCTCAATGATCAAAGGGGGGGGCGCCACCGGCGGCGGGAGTGAGACCGTCGATTCCAGGGGGAGCGCATCCTGAGCGACTCCGGACCAGTGTAGTAAGATGACGATTAATGCCGTTGCAGAAAATATCTGATTCCTGAAGTTCATTTAAAGTTTTTATAGCGTTGTTGTGCGGCGCTTGACCACTGCTGCATGATTTCCTGTTTGCGGCGGGGATCTTTCCATACCGGTATCAGGGCTTCCAGCTCTTTTTCTGTCAGAGGGGGGCGGCAAAGTGCTTCGGCGACGACCGGATCCCCGTTCATGCACTGCTTCCAGGCGGATTTCAAATCAGCATGGGCGTCAATCAGCCACACACCCATCAGATCGTTCAGCAGGTTCCAACGGCGAGTCGCCAGTTCATTGTCGTACGCCAGTCCTGCCGGGAAATCATACGGATTGGGTTTGGGCGCCGCGGCGTCGGCGTAAAGGGCTTTGAGAACCGGCATGCGATACAGGTTGTGCTGCTGCCCATTCACCCCGACCGGTTGGTACAGGAGCCGCTGCCCCTCTGGTGAAAGCGTGAATTCCATAAAGCGTTTGGCCAAATCGGGCTTTTTAGCGCCCCGCAGCATGGCAATGGGGTCCGGCCCGATGATGGTCTCCTTTAAGGGCAACACCAACGCGAGTGCATCATTCCCCACTGACTTGATCACGGTCTGGGCATATTGGTCGATCACCATGCCGGCCGCAATATCACCGGCCGCCACTTCACGGGGCACGGTGCCGCCAGCTTCCCCGAAGCTCCGCACATTGGCGCAGATCCGGGCAATGATCGGCCAGCCTTTCTCGAAGCCGTAGGATTGGAGAATGATTTCATAACACATGTGGACCGACCCGCTGGAGCGGGGATCACCCGAACCCACCCAGGAAAAGTACTCCGGGCGGGCCAGATCATTCCACGCGGCGGGCACCGGCAGGCCAAGGCGTTGGACCAGGGGCCGGTTATAGAGAATTCCGAAACTGCTCAGGGTGACGCCATACCAGCGTTGGCCGGGATCCATGACCGGCGAGCCCGCGCAGGTAGCGGGGATATCGGACAGGAACGCAGGATCCATTTCCGTTATAGCGAGCCAGTTCTTCTGAATCGCGGTGAGGTAGGGGGCGACCCCCCCGCCGAACAGCAGGTCCACCCCGGGCGCATCAGGTGAGGCGGCGAAGCGGGATTCCAG
>JBIKMI010000308.1:0-3363 GCA_044359285.1 Kiritimatiellia bacterium | reverse complement strand
AGGGTGGGATAGGGGACTGGGGGGAGTGAACAGCGGGTAAAAAGGGAACCGCTGCCCAGAATGCTTGTTACCGCGAAATAGGGGCTGGAGTTGGTTGGCGTCAGCCAGTCGAGGCGGGCCTGAGAGACCGGGTCATCAACTTCCCATGAGTCCCGATCCATGGGGCCCGATGTGCGGTTATTGTTGGAAGCGAGTGGTGTTGATGGAGGGTTGGTGGTCGCAGGGGTTGGTCCGGCAGGGGTGAAAATGCTGCGTAGGGCTGCCGGCTTGAAGGTAACGGGTCGCGGGGTGACTGATTCCGCGGCGATCTTCACACGCGCTACCATGATGGAATTCATGTACGTCCAGACGCCCATGGAGCCTTCGCTGAGTGGATCAGGATCGTTGGCGCTGAAGATCAGTTCGTTATCGAAATAATACTCAAGTTTCGTGCCGGTGCGACGGAACTTAATATAGTACCAGGCCCCATGAACATCACGACCAGCCGTGATCAGCGGGAGATGCACCTTGCGCTTGCCACCCTCCCTGGCACGCGGGGCACAGTAAGCGTCGGACTGCGTCATCATTTCGCCGTTGCGATAAAGCTTGGTGTAGAGCCGTGACAGGTCATAATCCCAGCCGGAACAGGTTACGGTGTAACCTTGGCTCGGGGTTGTATCGCGATTCATGACCGTCAGGTTAAAATCCCCGGGGGTGCTCTCGTAGGCGTGACGGGTGCCGGCGTACATTTCCACGCAGAAGTCACCACGGAACAGGTATTTACTCCATAATGCGGCCACGGTGTTGGAGGATTCTCCGTTCATGTGCGACCAGCGCGGATCGCAGTTGAACCGGTTGATGATCTCCCAGCGGCCGCCGTTCCGAGTCCATTCGTGGAGAGACTCCTTAAAGAGGAAATCCTTGACGTTGTACCTTTCCACCAGACTGGAGGCCAACTGTGCCGTGGAAAAGCCTTTGATCATAATGCGGCGGCCTTTTAATGGCGCCGGCAAAGAGTGCTCAAAGAGCAACTCATTTCCACTCGTCAGCCAGATCCACCATCCCTCTGCGTGAATGGTGTAGCCAATGACATTGTTGGTCGCCGAACCAACCAAGCCTGTGATGCGATTGGTATGGATGACGGCGACAGGGGCTTTCAATGTCGTCAGTTCTGAGCCTTGTTTTAGCGAAATGCTCTGATTCGTGACGGTAATCACCCATTCGCCGGTTGTGGCCCCGTCCGCCACGCCTAAATGAACCGCGGTGTTGTCGACCAGCGGCATATGCACCGACACGCGCCCGAAGACGTCGCCTTTATACCAGACGGCGCCGTTGGTCACATCGTTCCACTGGCCTTCCGGGGATGACCAGTGGCGCATGAAGTTATCTTTAACAAAAATGGTGTTCTTTTCAAACTGGTCCGTGTAAAGATCGGTACGCTCGAAATTATACGCGGGATAGGCCATTTGTACTTTGTTGTCCGGCCCGACATAGAGCCCTGATGCGCCTCCGACGGGTGATGAGGTGTGATGCACAAGAACCAGTTCCTTATTACGATAGCACCGAAGTTCGTTTCCTGATGTGGCATCGCACATCAGGTTGATTGTTTCAGGCGTATCAGCCATGAAGGGGGAGCGCGGCAGTCTCAACTCCTTTAGAGTGATGATGTTGGTGGGGCTGACGGTTTCGAGGCGAAACGTCTCGGTGGCGGCGGTGCGGCGGCAGGTGAAGCGCAGGTAAGGGTGATTACTGCTGACATAACCGGCAATGAGGCCGATGTTAGAGGTATCATCGAGAGGCGTGAACTCTGTGGAGAAAACATGCGCCCCATGCGAAGTGGCCCCGACGATCAGCCATTGCGGAGCGCGTGATCGGGGAGGGGAGAGAAAAGCGGTCTCCCGGGGTGCAAAGAGGCTGAAGAATCCGCGGCGGGGAAAGAATTGCCCGTTCTCGGCCACCGTGTGGCGGGGGAGGTCGTTCACCCCGAGAAAGTCCAGATCGTGATTCGAGCGGGCGGTAACGTCGTCGAAAAGCAGAGGGACGTCCGAGTCAGCGAACAGCCCGAAGCGCCCGCCCACCGGCAGTTCTGCGGGAATGTCTATGACCTTGGTTTTGTCGACAAAGCACTGTATCCGGTTCTGGAAGGTGCGGACCTTAAGCCTGACCCATTGCCCGTTCATGATTTCGGTGGTGGCCGCCGCCAGTTCGGTGCGTGAGGTGACGTTGGAATGATCAGTGCGCCATAGGCTCAAACGGACTGTATCGGAATCTTCGCCTGGTTGAACGGTGAAGGCATGGTATGCCCCCGTGTCGGTGCAGTCGAATACCAGTCCGCCCTCGCCATAACCGATTTGCAAGGCACCTTCCATTGTATAGGAGTCGTAGAAGTCATAGCCGGTTATCAGGACGGCATTGGTACCGGAGCCCCGCAACGAGTAGAAATTGGGGCTCATGGAGGCGGTGGGCTTGCGTTTGGCTTTTGCTTCGGCTCTTGCTTCGGCTTTTGCTTCGGCTTTTGCGTTGGCTCTGGCATTAGGCCTGTCATTGATTCTGCGAGGTTGGGCCGGAGTAAAGTCGTCCAGTACGGAGTGCAGATCCCACTGGCCAGATTGCACTTCCCATGCGGCCAGCTCATTTTCGTCGCCTTCCGGCACTAGAAAATCATCGTGGAAAACGAAGTCGTCTGTCTTTTGGAAGCGGGGTTCCAGCTTTAGCAGGGGCGGCAGAGTGTCGGACGATTGGTAAACGATGGCGGGAGGGTGGAAGGGTGCGGGTAATACTATGATCGGCCGGTTGTCGATGTAGAGGCTCCAGGTTTCTTGCCTGAACTTGATTGTCACTTGGACGGACTCCCTGTTGCAGGTGGGGAATGTATCCAAATTGAACTGGGATCCATTGATGATGACCTGTGGATAACCAGCTTTGGGTTCAAACTGAATGGAAGGCTTTTTAGGGCTCAGATTCAGAATCACAGAGTTAATGGAATTCGTGGGGGTCAATCGGAGCCGCAGGCCGTTATCAGCATTCCAGCGGGCGGTTAGAGTCAGATTGCCAGAGGGATGCATGACGCGGGCGCGTTCGCTCCATTCTTGTCGTTCTGCAGAACAGGACAGCAGAAAAGCAAACAAATACAGTGATATTATTGCGAGCCTCTTCATGAACTGAATGGATCACCCAAGCAAGTTTTAACAAACTAAACTAATTACATAACGGGGTCAAGGATGGCCGGTCATCCCCGTGAATACGAAAGCGACGGATCTGCTGAGTTCCCGCGTTACCACGCGGTGATGTCCTCTAGCCGTACTCGGCGGGTGGTAAATCCGAATCCCCCAATTCCGGGATGCCTTAGGTTGACGCGTATGCGCCTCAGCGGGATTAAAACGC
>JBIKMI010000061.1:0-12414 GCA_044359285.1 Kiritimatiellia bacterium | reverse complement strand
TATTTTCGTGGCTTCGCGCGTTCGCGTGAGATCTCTTCTTCCTGGCTCTTAGACGGAATCTGTGGGTAAACGGTGATATTTTCATATGAATTGTTGATGGGCGTGGCTGGCCGAGCAACGCGCGGAAGAAAAGTGGTAAGGCCAAATGGAACGTTGACCCGCGCTCTATCCCTCAGTCGGGATGAGGATGCTTCGAAGGCAAAGAGAAATACAGGTGTAAAAAAAGCATGGCAGGCCATATCTTGAGCAGTACTTAACGCTGCCCGGTGAAACCACCGAAAGAAAGGCCCGCCATGGACTTGAAAATTAGCACGTTGCTGAACGCCACGCAACGATTGGAAGGATTTGTTTACGCGCGCACACAATTGGTCAAAGGATTCGGTGGGCAGCAGATAACTGTCGAAGTGCGGGAACACAAACAACGCGCAGCGAAGTGTTCTAAATGTCAATGTGCTGCACCGGGGTATGATCATCTTGAGCGGCGAGAATGGACGGGCATTCCGATTTTGGGCATTGCGGTGTCGTTGTGGTATGCCCCTCGTCGGGTGACGTGCGAGATCCACGGAGTGATTGTGGAACATATGCCTTGGAATGAAGGAAAACACACGATGACTGTGCCGATGATGGTGTTTTTGGCGCAATGGGCGCGCCGGTTGTCTATCAAAGAAGTTGGGGATGTTTTCCGTGTAGGTTGGCATCGTGTATTTCAAGCTGTTGAATGGGTGGTTGTCTGGGGCTTGGAGCATCGAACGCTGACAGGCATAGCGGGCATGGGTATTGATGAACTTCATTGGGGAAAAGGCCAACGCAATAAATCCTACGTGACCTTGATCTACCAAGTGGATAAATGTCAGCGCCGACTGTTGGGGGTTGTGCGTGGCCACGCCCAGAAGGATCTTCGTCGTGGCTTGCGCAAACTGGGGCCGGCGGTTTTGGCGTCAGTTCGTTATGTGTGCAGTGATATGTGGAGGGCGTACCTCAAGGTCATTCCCCAAATGTTTCCCAGTGCGGTCCATATGATTGACCGATTCCACGTCGCGCAGTTGCTCAATAAAGCGGTAGACAAGGTGCGCCGTGTCGATATGGCCGCCATGAAAGGCCGCCCTCAAGCCAATCGCCTCAAGGGGTTGAGGTGGACGATTCTGCGCCGGGCTTCCCGTGTACGCGGTCGAGCCAAGCAGGCTTTGACGCGTATGATGAGCTCTCGACTTGCCACCGGCCGGGCTTGGCAACTTAAAGAAGCCTTCCTGCACTTCTGGAGTTATCGCAGTACCCGATGTGCCCGCGAATTTCTGCGAGCTTGGGTGTCCCGTGCTAAACGTAGCCGGATCGTTCCCATGCGGAAGTTCGCCGAAACCATCCAGCGACACGAACCCATGCTTTTGAACTGGATACAGGCACGCGACGAGATTATGACTGGCGCAGTCGAGGGCCTGAACAACAAATGCCGCGTGGTTACCAGGCGAGCCTACGGTTATCGCTCGTTCAATGTGTTGGAAGTAATGCTATATCATACACTTGGGAAACTACCCATGCCCGAACTCACCCATAGATTTTGACGTAGAGGCAAAAAGCATTGACGACGACCTGCTCGCGCTCATGATTAAGCACGAGGAATCCATTTCCGGCCTGTATGACGAGTTCCGGAAAGCAATCCCCGGCATGGAGGCCTTCTGGAGACAACTGGTGCAGGACGAGAAGGCTCATGCCCAGGTGCTGCGCGATCTGGCGGCACGGCTGGTACGCAAGGACGTCCTCCTGACAAACCGCCCCTTTCCTCGCGAGGCGATCCTGGCGGCCATCACCTATATCATCCGCAAGACAGGTGAAATCACGCAAGCTGGGGCATCCCAGACGCAAGCCCTCGCAACAGCCATCGACCTCGAAAGGGCGATGCTGGAAAAGAACTTCTTCTCCGTCATTGAATCCGACTCCACGGATATGAAAAAGGAATTCGAGGCGATCCGGACCCACACGGAGGAGCATGCCGGGCGGCTTTATAAAGCCCTTCTGGCAACGAAGAGTGCGGGTTAAGCGTTCCGGGAAATCCTGGCTTCCTGTCCCTGGTGCCCCTGTAACGGGAAGTGCTGAACGTCCCTTACTGCCCTTGCAGGGCGGTACTGATGAGTCCGGCGGCTTCGCCTGCCGGGCAACGGATCTTGAGGCTCATCGTATTGCCACTTCGGGAAAGAGTGCTCAGTTCAGATAGTTTCGACAGAGGGCTGTCCGGGTTGGCGAAACCGGACGAGAGCATCAGTCCGTTGAGAATCTGCTGAATCTGTATGGCGGATTCAGGCGAGTCGGCATTCAGTAGAACGACCCCATCCACGATGCCGGAATTTTCAGACAGTTGCAGGCTCGCGCTCTCCGTATTCCGCAGGATCATAGCCTGCGTGGGGCTGGGTCCGGAAAAGCCTTTGGTGACGGCGGTGAAGAGGCTTCCCGGCGGGACGGCGGGAAAGGGGAGTATCGTTGATTTTCCCGTCGTCAGGTTCGGCTTGTCGCCATCCAGGACCCAGGCGGAATTTAACAGTGAGAATTCGTCAGAGGCCAGAATCAATTGGCGTGAACTATAAAAACTGGCCCACAGTGGTTTGTTGCTGCCTTTGTCCAGCCAGGTCTGCACCGTAAGCCGTCCATTCTTTTTGGTGCTGTATTGGGGATAGGTGCTGAACTGTTTGGTGATCTGCTTGGAATTGAGCGAGCCACTGATCAAGGCAACTCCCCGGTTGCCCGTGACCTCATTTCCAAACAGCGTCAGGGAGGCAATATCCTTCAGGGGGTCAATCCCCAGCAGGGTGCGGTAGTGAGCGAGCATGGTCTGAAATCGTTTTGAATCACCCTGTCCAGCGACCAGCAGGCGACAGGTCTGTGAGGCCGCAAATTGATTCATATCCAGATGCATCACCCACTTGGAGTCGGCGGGGACCTGGGATTTTGAAATAGGGGCCGCGCTGAGTGTGCCTGAAAGGGAAAGCAGGAGCGCAAGGGCGGCGGCTTGGAAAGAAGCATAGGTGTATGTCATGTTGCGGGATATGCTAGCCCTCTTACGGGGGCGGAGTCAACTAGAGACCCTGAGGGCCCGTCATTATCAGCAGGTTGACAGTATTCCGGGGTAATGATACTAATAGCGTATCAATAAAGAAAGGGTGGCGTTATGAGTGAACTGGAAATTCATGTGTGTCCTGAAACGGGAATTTGCTCCATTCTGAAAGGGGGCACTAAAGTTGATTTGATGCCAGATGAGGCCGAGGCGATTCGCGGTGCGGCCAATGATCCTCAAAAAATCCAGGAAATTATTGCAGGCTGTGACTCGAGCTTCAGTGGCATCCTCTCGGTGGCGGATCTCAAGCAGATCAGCAAGGACGTCTAGGGAAAGACCCGGTCAGGCTTTGAATGGCCTTGATGACGCGGCCGGGATCGGCGAGGGTATTTTTGCAGGGGCCCTCGGGCGTTGCATTGAGCACGCCGATCACCGGCTTCGGGAAGGCGGCAAAGATGCCTTGAACGAGTTCCTTTTCGCAGGCGACCGCGACGACGGCTTTAATATGGGGGTCTTGAGTGCGCGCCAGTGCGTCACGGCCACCGCCCACCACACAGGCTACCACACCGAAATCATCACGGATTGCCGCCAGGGCACCTACGCTGCACGCCCCGCACCGCTTGCATTCATCAAGGCTGTGGACGACATTGCGCGGGCAGGATTGCTTGTGGAGGCAGTGCGGGAGCAGCAGCAGGATCTCGGCCGGTCGGACCTTGATCCGGCGCCAGCGCACCAGTCGGTTATTCCATTTGATGATCAACGTGTTCATAACAGCTTGACGCTTCTTTTATAGGGACGAATAGTATACTAATCTGTTCCGAATGACTACAGGCAAGGAAGAGACCCGGCATGCAAAAAAAAATAGTCCTGATCACACCTCATGGGTTTTGCGCGGGGGTTGAACGCGCGGTCGAGTTGGCGGAGGGGATGCTGCGGTCCTTTCCCCATCCCGTCTATTGTCTCAAACAGATTGTTCATAATCGGCAGATTATTGATGATCTGACGGCTAAAGGCATGGTCTTTGTGCGGGATATCCGCGAGATTCCTGAAGGGGGAACCGTCCTGTTCAGTGCTCACGGGATCCCGCCTGCCACGCGTGAAACCGCCAAAGCCATGAACCTGCGCGTGGTGGACGCCACCTGTCCTTTCGTCTCGAAGGTTCACCATGAGGTCAGGCAATATGACGCCAAAGGATTTACCGTGCTGCTCATCGGCCATCATAGTCATGATGAAATTATCGGAGTGGCCGGTGAGGCACCCGACCGCGTGATCGTGTTGTCCACCGAACAGGAGGCCCGGGAGGTTCTCGTGCCGGATCCTGGCAAGGTGGTGGTCCTGACGCAAACCACCCTGAGTCTGGACGAAGTGGCCCAGGTCATGGGGATTCTCCAGGAGCGCTATCCGGCTCTGCAGACCCCGCCGGAAAGCGACATCTGTTATGCCACCCGGAACCGCCAGCAGGCCGTTCGCCTGTTTGCCAAAGAGGCGGATGCCATCCTTGTGCTGGGGGCGGAGAACAGTTCCAATTCCAACCGGCTCGTGGAAGTGGCGCGTGCGGCGGGCTGTTCCGCCAGGTTGGTCAGTACACTTGAAATGTTGGATGCCATTCCCCTGGAGACGATCAATCTGCTCGGCATCACCGCCGGCGCCTCCACTCCTGAGTCTTTCGTACAGCAGGCTATTACCTATTTGCAGGCTCGTGGATTCAGGTCAATGAGCGAAAAAGTTCTCATTGAGGAGAACATTCATTTTCCAGTGCCCAGTGAATTCAGGAAATAAAAGGAACTATTGCGTTGCGGGTAGGACCCCCTCATTCACCAGTTCCTGATCCGTTTCAGGGGTGAGGGGAATGGGGAGCGGAGTCTGACCCGTGCGGATCAGTTCCTTCTGATATTCCTGCAGAAGGGAATTGACCTCCTCAGGTGACAAATCAGCATTATCCGTATTCTTAAGCAGGCGCAACAGGGCTTGACCGGTATCACTCATGGGGGTGGCTTTGCCACTTGCATCCGTTTTGGGGCGGCTGGCGCGGACCGACGCCACCGAGGTGGCGTCCGTTGTTTTGGATTCCTTGGCGTGCAAGGCTTCGATCGCCTGGATCTGTTGCAACTCCTTGCGCAACCGGGCTTCCCGGCGGGCGGCATAAGAGGAGAGGCCGGCCTTCGCGCGGGGGTTCGCCGCCGCAGTGGCGGTGGCTGGGGTAGCGACAGGAGGAGCGACAGGGGCTGGCCCGGCCGCCACGGCTTCATAGGAGTTTGAGCCCCCGGCCATGGATACCCAGTAATCCTCGGGGGGACGCCGGAGTCGGGCCCGCTCCTTGATGTAATCCGCCTCGACGACTTCCACGCCCTCAATACTGTCGCCCACTCCCAGCATGCTGCTCTGCTTGGATTTGAGGTCAACCAGGCCCACCCGGAGAACCCCGTTATCATCACGGGTGACTGCCGCCATTTTGAATTTAGCGGTAAACGACTGGTCGGGGGGCACCGTGGGTTGTACCTGGATCTGGGGAAGCGTTTCTACGCCAAAGGGTTTCCGATCCAGTATAACGTCATAGCGGGTGAAATCAGGGAGGGATACAGGAACGGCGTCGGGTTGAGCCCCGGCACAAAGGCACAGGGTGATCCACATGCCTGGAACGGTGTAGCGTAATAGATGTCCGCTCGTCATGGCCCCTATTATCCTCCAGAAAGGCGGGGATGCAAGAAGAGAGTCACCCTCTCTCCGGCTTAGGGTCGCGGCCCAGCAGGGCTTCCACGGCCGCGAGCGGGGCTTTGCCCTCGTGGATCATGGCGTGGACTTCGCGGGCAATGGGAGCGGGCACGGCAAGCTGTTGTGCCAGCGAGCAGGCGGAAGCCGAATTTTCCACGCCTTCGGCCACCTGTTTCATGCCCGCCAGAATGGCGGCAATGGTCTCGCCTTTTCCCATGCGTTCACCGACCGAATAGTTCCGGCTCAACCGGCTGGTGCAGGTCAGGACCAGATCGCCCATGCCGCTCAGTCCGGCGAACGTCTCCGCCCGGGCACCCAGGGCGACGCCCATCCGGGTGATTTCGGCCAGACCACGGGTAACCAGCGCGGCCCGGGCATTATGGCCCAGCCCCAGTCCGTCACTCACTCCGACTCCGACGGCGATCACGTTTTTCAGGGTTCCGCCCAATTCCACCCCGATCACATCATCTGAAGTGTAAACCCGGAATGTCTGACTGTTAAAAATCGTCTGGAGCGAATGGGCCAGGGCCACCTCTCGACAGGCAATCACCACCGCGGTCGGGGTACCCCGGGCCACTTCGGAGGCGAAGCTGGGCCCCGACAAGGCCGCCACCGGCCCGGCGTTGAGAATGCCCTCCGCCACGTCCGTCATGCGGCGGTTATCGGTCCCATCCAGCCCCTTGGCCACGCTGAGGACGCGGGTGGCGGCGGGGATCAGGCCGGTAAAGGAGGTCAATACGGTCCGGAAATACTTGGTGGGCATCGCCAGCACCACCACGGAGGCGCCCGCAACCGCCCCGGCGCGGTCGGCGGTCCATTCCAGATCCGCAGGCAGGCGAACGCCGGGAAGGTAATCCGTGTTCTCGCCGCTGGCGCGGACACGGGCAATGTACTCGGGGAAGGGGCCCCAGATGCGGACCGAATGGCCATTGCGCAACAGGGCCAGACCCAGCGCCGTGCCCCAGCCTCCATCCCCGATGATGGCAATCTGTTCTTTGCTCATGATGGTTTCTTTTTGAATTCGAACCGGTTCTCAGTTCCGTTCACCAGTCTCTGGATATTGCCCTTGTGCCGCCAGATAATCAATGCGCCAAGTGCGGTCAAGGCGAGGGGGAGGGGCAGGCCCTCCGCCCGGTAAAGCCACCAGCCGGCGGCCGGTACCGCCAGGGCGGCAACAATGGAGGCGACGGACATATAGCGGAGGGTAACGAGTGCGAGGGCCCAGCACAGAACGCCGATGCCGGTGGCGGCCGGCGCAATGCCGATCAGGGCGCCGGCACTGGTGGCCACGCCTTTGCCACCCTTGAACTTGAGGTACACCGGCCAGGTATGACCGGCAATGGCCAGTCCCCCAAACAGAAGCGGAGCCCAGGGCGGAAGCGGCGACTGGGCACAATGGGCGGCTTGCACAGGGAACCACAAGGCCGGGATCGCCCCCTTAAGTGCATCCAACGCAAAGGTCAGGATGCCGAGCGACTTGCTGACAGAGCGGTAGACATTCGTCGCCCCGATATTGCCACTGCCGACCTTCCGGATATCGATGCCTTTGGCTTTTGCGATCAGGAAGCCATTCGGGATCGCGCCCAGCAGATACGCCACCACCCCGAAGGCCGCAATCACCAGCGCCATACTGCCGTTACCTGCCCAGTTCATGATCATGTCTCTCCTTCTGCCTCACTGCCCGCTGATCACTGTTTACTGACTGCCACCGCTGTCTTCTTCGCCCGGTGCTGCCACATTAATTGGATGATCATCATCACCTGATTGGCGGTCCAATAGAGGACCAGACCTGAAGGCATGGTGTAGAGGAACATCAGCATCATGATCGGCATCATCCACATCATCATCTTCTGCTGCATCGGGTCACCGACGGCCGGCGTCAGTTTCTGCTGCCAGATCTGCGTCACGGTCATGAGCAGGGGGAGCAGGTTGAGGGGAATCGGCAATACGCCCGCCAACAGGTTCTCGGCCGTGCTTAAATCCTGAACCCACAGGAAGGGGGCAAATCGCAGTTCCACGCCGCTGCGCAGGATGCTGAAGAGGGCGAAGAAGACCGGGATTTGAACCAGCATCGGCAGACAGCCGCCCAATGGATTCACCTTGTGCGTTTTGTAGAGCGCCATCGTTTCCGCATGAAGGGTCTGGGGCTTGTCCTTGTATTTCGCCTGCAACTCCTTGATCTGGGGCTGCAACTCCTGCAACCGCTTCATGCTCTCCGTCCCCTTGTGGGTGAGCGGCCAGAAGAGGATGCGCACGATCAGGGTCAGCAGAATGATGGCCACGCCGTAGTTGGGGATCAGCCAGTAAAGTATATTCAGGCTCCAGAGCAGGATTTCACAGAACCAGCGGAACATGCCGAAGTCCATGACCTTTTTCTTCTGCAGTCCCATCGGGGCGAGGGAATCAATCTCCTTGGGGCCGATGTAATAACTGCACTCCCGTTTGAAGGTTTCCCCGTTGGCCAGCGTCTGTCCGGAGAAGTGGAGCGCCGCAGCGACCCGGCTGGGGATGGCGGCCTCTTGCCAGGTGCTCGGATTGTCAGGCGTTTCTGATTTCCCCACCTCGCGCTCGACGATCAAATCACAACCTGTCGCGCCCGTTTTGGGATTGAGGATCTGGACAAAGAATTTATTCCGGACGGCCACCCACGCCATATCGCGGGTGATGTGCTCGCTGATGGAAAGCGGCAACATTTTGGACATCGCGGCCCGGCCGACACAGCCCTTGCCCCGGCGCGGCACCTCATCAAAGAAGTCAACCAGGGTCAGTTCATCCGAGAACCAGGCTTTGCTGGTCCAATGCCGGACGGTGTTCTCACCGGAAGTGAACAGGGTGTCAATGCCCAGGAAATCCAGGCCAGTCATCGTGGTTTCGCCCGGTAACATGCCCATACTGCCCACGGACAGGCTGTGTGGCGGGAGGGTCTGGGGCTCACGGCTGGCGTTGGTTAACTCATCCATGACCTTCACTTCATAACTGGCGCCTAACTCGATATGCCGTGTCAAGCGCAGGCCGGCCGGGGTGGTGGCTTCCAGGCGTGCGGCGGTGCCATTGGAGAGGACGGTGATGGCGAAGTCGCTGGTCTCATCCAGTCCGGCAAGCCCGCGATAGGTCAGGGCGGGCGCTTTTTCAAAGTCCAGAATGACGGGCGCCTTGTTGTCCACACTGATGGCAAAGGAGGGCAGTTCGGCACGTTTCACGCTGGCGCCATAGGAGGAGAGCGTCAGGCGGACCAGCCCATTGGTCAGTTCCACCACCGCTTCAGGTTCGCGGGGGACGGTGACGGCCTGTTTGAGTTCCGGCACAACGGGAACGACGGGCGCCACGGAGGTGACGGGCGCCACGGCGCTGGTGTTGGCGGCCGGGGCATTAGTGACTCCCGCGACCGCGGGGGTGGGTAATTTCGTGGGGGGGGCGGGAAAGAACTTCTGATAGAGCGGGCCCCAGGCCAGCATGGCCGTGAAGAGCGCCACCAGGATCAACGTGTCTTTTGTAAGAAACTTTTTCATATTGTTTTACCTTTGGAGTCCCCCGCCGGCACCGGGTCTAAACCGCCCGGATGCCAGGGATGACATTTTAATATCCGTTTCAATCCCAACCAAACCCCGCGCCCTGCGCCATGCGTCCGGATGGCCCCGATGCCGTATTCCGAGCAGGACGGATGGAACCGGCACTGTCCCCCGAGTACCGCTGCCAGTGTATGCTGGTAGATCCGGATCAGGATAATAAACAGCTTTCCGGTCATGTCAATATCCCGGCCCGCCTGGCCAGCCATAACAAATCAATGATCACATCTTCCCATTTAGCGGTGAGAAGGTTCCGGCGTGATACCAGCACGACATCCACGTCGCCGTGAAAGAGATGCCGGTTGAGGCGCCAGGCTTCCCGCAGTCGCCGCCGGGCGCGGTTTCGCTTGACGGCATTCCCGATCACGCGGCTGGAGACCACACCCAGCCGGAGCGAGGCATCGGGCGCCTTGCGGATCCAGAGCACCATGGTGCGGGCGGCCCAGGATTTTCCCTGGGCATAGGTCTGCTGAAAATCCGCATTGGATCTCAGCCGTTGATGTCGCCTTAAGCGGCGATCCGGTTCCCCGGAGACCATGACCTCAGTTATGTCTGCTGGTAAAGCCATAAATAACCAGCCCTCCCTCGCGGGTCGCGCCCATGCGCGCACTCAGTAAAGAAGAAATGAACGCCGGCTCTGCCCACTCAGGCAAAGCGCCGTCCGTCATACGGGAAGGGGTTTTCCTTTCCGTCAACGGACGACGGCGTTCATCTTCGTCCCTGCTGCTTAGAGGCGGAAAGCTTATACAGCCAGCTTTACACGGCCCTTTTGGCGGCGGCGCGCCAATACTTTACGGCCATCCGCCGTTTTCATCCGTTTCCGGAATCCGCATTTACGTGCACGTTTCTTTTTGGATGGATGATATGTCATCTTCATCGGTTGTCCCTCTCTACAAAAGGCGCACAAAGTACCATTTATAGCTTTTCTGTCAAGCTACAGGTGTTATATATGTGAAGTTATGACAAGAAATTTACTGATCAAGGGCGCCCGGATACTCGATCCGGCCCAGCAAATAGATGCTTTTGGTGACCTTTTCATCCGGAACGGGGTGTTTGCGGCCGTGCCTGCCGTTTTGCCCCCTGACGTCATGGTGGTGGAGGCAAAAGGGTGGGTGGCCGCCCCGGGGTTCGTCGATCTTCATGTTCACTTGCGAGAGCCCGGTCATGAGGCGGCAGAGACGGTCGCCTCCGGTTGTCTGGCCGCCGCGCGAGGCGGGTTCACCGCGATTGTGGTGATGCCCAACACGAATCCGGCCCTGGATACCACTGAACAGGTGGCCGCTCTGGCGGAGCGGGCTGCCGCCGCGAACCTCATTCATGTCTTGCCTGCGCCCTGCATCACGCGCAGCCGCTCGGGCCATGAAGTCGCCGATCTGGCCGCCCTGGCCGGCGCCGGGGCCGTGGCATTCACCGATGACGGCTGTACGGTCTCAAGTGACGTGGTGATGGAGGCGGCCATGCGGAAAGCCGCCCAACTGAATATTCCCGTGATGGATCACGCCCTGGATGGGAAACTTGCGGGGCGGGGAGTGATGCATGAAGGTGTCTATTCCCGCGCGCTGGGGCTGGCGGGCATTCCATCGGAAGCGGAAACCGTGATCGTGGAGCGCGATATTCGCCTCTCCCGTGAGACCGGCTGCGCCATGCACATTCAGCATGTATCGGCGGCCGGGACGGTCGACCTCATTCGGGACGCCCGGAAGGCCGGACTGCGGGTGTCGGGAGAATTGACCCCGCACCATCTGGCCCTGACCGATGCCAGTGTGAAAGCGGATAAACCGGAATGTTATAAAATGAACCCCCCCGTCCGGAGCGAGGCAGATCGCGCCGCGTTGGTGGAGGGGTTGCTGGATGGCTCGCTGGCGTGTTTTGCCACCGATCATGCGCCCCATACGGCGGCGACCAAAACCAAAGGGTTCCTGACCGCGCCGTTCGGAGTGGTTGGCCTCGAAACCGCCGTGGGGGTCACCTATACCCTGCTGGTCAAAAAGGGGCTGATGACGCCACTCGACTGGGTGGCCCGCTGGACGACCGCGCCGGCCCGCATTATCGGCCGGCCCGCGCCCACCCTGGCTCCGGGCGCGCCTGCCGACCTCGTCCTGTTGGATCTTGAAAGTGAATGGGTGGTGAATGCCGCGGATTTTGCGTCCAAGTCACATAATACGCCCTTTGACGGCTGGCCCCTGGTCGGACGCGCCATTAAAACGTTCTGCGATGGCCGGCTGGTTTGGTCTGCTCCTTCCCAACAGCCCGCAACCAGCAACCAGCAACCTCCTTCCGCCCCCCCTAACATCGTCCTGATGGGCTTTATGGGGACCGGCAAGAGCACGGTCGGTCGGGCGCTGGCCCGCCGGCTTGGTCAGCCATTCCTGGATATGGACACGATCATTGAAGAGCGGGCGGGCAAGCCGATCCCGCGGATCTTCGCGGAGGACGGGGAACCCCATTTCCGTGCCATGGAACGGACGTTGGCTCAGGAGCTTTCGCAACGACACGGGCTTGTGATCGCCTGTGGCGGCGGGGTGGTGCTTAATCCCGACAATATCCGGGACTATAGCCGGACCGGGGTGGTCGTCTGTTTGACGGCCACGCCGGAGACCATTTTCAAGCGTACCGCCAAAGACCGTAACCGGCCCCTTCTGGAAGAGAAAGACCGCATGCAGCGGATTGTGGAGCTTCTGGAGAAGCGCAAGGCCTTGTATGCCGCCATTTCACACCAGGTCGATACGACGGCCCCCACCGCTGATCAGGTGGCAGAGACCATTATGAGAATCGTGATCATCCAGACCGGTGAGATTGACCGGGCGAGCAGGGTGTAATACAATGCCCGGCGTTCTGGTTAAGGAGTGAGCTATGAAATTATCAATGATGGCGTTAACAACAATGCTGCTCGCGGGCTCCGTGGGCGCAGGAGAGACTAATATGACGACGAATGCGACAGCGAATACAACAGTGGTGATGGTGACGTCCGAGGGCAATATTGAGATCGAACTGTTTGCGGATAAAGCGCCGGTGTCGGTCAGTAATTTCCTGGCCTATGTGGATGCGGCCTTTTATGACAACACGGTCTTCCACCGCGTGATCCCCAATTTC
>JBIKMI010000060.1:0-12434 GCA_044359285.1 Kiritimatiellia bacterium | reverse complement strand
ATAATCGGCTGGAGCCGCTCCAACCCGGGCGAGTTCCTCCGCGGTCAGGGTATGGGCGAGGGTGGCCGGCTCGGCATTAGCCAGCAGGTTCTTGCGCGCCTGGGAGACGGTCAGTGCGTAACTGGTGGCATAATCCTTAAGAGCTTGAACCGTTTTTGAGCCTTCACGTCCATCAATCAGGCCGACGCCGAACCCGTTCCGGTCCAGGGCCGACTGGATCGTCGCCATTTTCAATAGAGCGGCCGGATCAATCTGGGGGCGGACCGGCTTTGAGGTCACCCGGCTCACCGCCGTGGTAGACACCTTGATGGGCGCCACCACCGGTGCCGCCGATGTCGCAAGGGTCCACCCGCACAACATCAACAGGACCCTAAAACGTGTCCGGCTGTTTGTGTTTTGAATCACCATTGTTTCTCAGTATACCGAATCCTAATTCTCTATAGATGACTCAGGGGAACCTTGCCGATGGGGTGCACATTGAAGCCGATTTCGAAGAGCTCCTGGTGATTCAGGCAATTACGGCC
This sequence comes from Kiritimatiellia bacterium, assembly GCA_044359285.1. Taxonomy (GTDB): domain Bacteria; phylum Verrucomicrobiota; class Kiritimatiellia; order CAIKKV01; family CAITUY01; genus JAABPW01. The sequence continues at coordinate 11,910 of JBIKMI010000060.1, read as the reverse complement.
ATCAAAGATAAAGGCCGGCTTCACCATGCTGGTGTAGATTCTGCGGAAATCCAGCGCCTTGTACTCGGCCCAGTCGGTGGTGATGGCCAGCGCATGGGCGCCTTCCGCCGCCTTGTAAGGGTCCGGCTCATAGCTGATCTGGTCGCCCAGATTGGCCAGATCCTTTTTGGCATTAGCCAGCGCTTCGGGATCCGTGACCACGACCGCGGCCCGTTCGTCTACGAGGAAGCGCGACACGCGGATAGCCGGGCTCTCGCGAGTATCGCCGGTATCGGCTTTGAAGGCGAACCCAAAGACGGCAATTCGCTTGCCGGCCACGGTATTGAACATTGTCGCAATCATGTTCCGCACAAACCGGTCTTCCTGGTATTCATTCATGGTCACCACCTGTTCCCAGTATGCGGCCACTTCGTGGAGTCCATAATGCTGGCAGAGATAGACCAAGTTCAGGATGTCCTTTTTGAAGCAGGAGCCGCCAAAGCCGACGCTGGCATTCAAGAATCGGGCGCCTATACGGGCATCCATGCCGATGGCCCGGGCCACCTCGGTCACATCCGCCTCGGTCCGTTCGCACAAGGCCGAGAGACTGTTGATGGAGCTGATGCGTTGGGCCAGGAAGGCGTTCGCCGCCAGTTTCGATAACTCGCTGGACCAGACGCTGGTGGTCAGGATCCGGTCCCGGGGAACCCAGTGCGCATAGACATCGGCCAGAGCCGCTTGGGCACGGCGACCGGATTCCGTGGCGTGTCCGCCGATGAGGACGCGATCAGGATTCTCGAGATCCTTGACGGCCGTCCCTTCGGCCAGGAATTCAGGATTGGAGAGCACCTCGAAATGCACCGTTTTGTTGCCGGAATGCAGGATCCGCTCCATGGCTTCAGCGGTCCGTACCGGCAGGGTGCTTTTTTCGACCACGATTTTGTTGGAGGTGGAGTTAGCCTTGATTTCCCGCGCGGTCTTCTCCCAGTACTGGAGATCGGCAGCCCGGCCGGCGCCCTGGCCAAAGGTCTTGGTGGGGGTGTTGACGCTCACGAAGATGATGTCGGCGTCCCGGATCCCCTGCGCCACATCGGTGGAGAAGATCAGATTTTTGTTGAGGGATTTCTGGACCAGTTCATGGAGACCGGGTTCATAAATGGGGAGACGGTCCGACTGCCAGGCCTTGATGCGGGCGGCGTCGATGTCCACCACAATGACGCGGTAGTCGGGGCATTTTCTGGCAATCATCGCCATGGTTGGTCCGCCCACATACCCCGCCCCAATACACAGAATTGTTTTCATAAGAGTGTCTCCCTGATCATTGAAGGCGGAATATTATCAAAAGCAGGGAAGAGTTCACCACTAATTTAAGAAAGGGATAATTCCAGAGGTGCGGAACACCTACGCCCGTGGTGGCGGTTTTCCTTCTGCTGCAGGCGCCTGCGATTTACTATTCGCTCAACACGCCATTTGCGTCGGTTCGATCCCGGCTGTTGGCTCCACTTCCGGTTACCAGTAATCAGTGGTCGCTGATTACTGCTCTTCCGGAATCAGTCTACATCGGGCTTGTGAGCCAGCGCCAGAAACTGCTCCGGATCCTTGCCGGTATCCTTGGTCATCAGACTCACCACTGTCAGCACGAGAAAGGAGGCGCTGACGCCGAAGAGGCCCGGTCCGCCCGCCACGGGCAATCCGAGAAACTTGTATTTCGCCCCCTTGACGAACAGCAGCACGATAAACAGCGTAGATACAGCCAGGCCGGTCAGGATGCTCGCGATCACCGCCTGCCGGGTGGTACGCTTCCACCACAAGGTGGCCAGCATGGCCGGGAAGATGGCGCTCGCGGCAATACCAAAGGCCAACATGACCAACCATGCAATGTTCTCGTTCTTCAACAGGACGGCCAGTCCGACGGCAATCGCCGACATCACCAGGGTGGTAGCCTTGGCGATCCCGAGTTCCTGTTTCTCCGTAGCATTGCGGTTGATGTAAACCTTGTAGAGGTCGTGGCTGATGGAGGAGGCCACGGTGATCATGAGTCCGGCGGAAGTTGACAGGATGGCTGCCACCGCGCCGGCCGCACCGATGGCCATGAGCCAGGGGCCACCGACCATATGGCTGATCTCCAGTACTGCCATGTTCTTGGCGAGGCCAACCCCGGTCGAGCCTTGGGCGATCCAGTTCACCAGTTTGGGGTAGATGGCGGGGAAGAGCAGGAATCCGAGGATAATGGCGCAGAGGTAGAAGATTCCCAACGCCACGATACAGAGGGTCACGCTCTTCTTGGCTGCCCGCGCGCTGGGGACGGTGAAAAACATGATCAGGATGTGCGGCAGACCTGCGGTTCCAAAGACCAGCGCGATCACCGTGCTGATCATGGCCAGTGTACTGTCGGTCTTGACCCCGATGGTCATGGCGCTGTCGGCGGTGGGCATCACTTGCCGGACGGCGGTGATGGCCTGCTCGGCCGAAAGGCCGGTCATGGCGTTGATCGCTTCGTGATTTTTGGCGGCGAGCAGGGGCGGTACGGTCTCATGGGCGGTTTGCAGGATGCCCGCGAAGGAGCCGTGCCCCACGATAAAATAGGCCATGACCGTCAGCACCACCATGGCGATCCAGAGGAAGACCGCCTGAATGACCTGGTTGTAGAGGGTGGACTTCATGCCCCCGAAGATGATGTAAATGCTCATCAGCACGCCGAGGCCGATGGTGACCCCTACGAAATTCCAGCCGAGCAGCATTTCAAACAGCAGGCCGGCCCCCAGCATTTGCGGAACCAGATAGAAGGTCGAGATCACGATGGTGCAGATCATGACGGCGAGTTTGACGCGGTCGTCCGGGAAGCGCCGATGCAGGGCTCCCGCCACTGTGTAAGATCCCACATTGCGAAGCGGACCGGCAATCAGCAGCAACACGGCCATGTAACCACCGAAAAAGCCGATGGACAGCCAGATCGAGTCGATGCCGAACACGCCGATGTCACCCGCACAGCCCAGAAAGCTTGCGGCGGAGAGATAGCTGCCCACCATGGCGATGCCGACCTGGATCCAGGGAACCCCTTTGCCGGCGACGTAAAAATCACTGGCGGACCTGGTGGAGCGGCTGGTCCACCAGGTGATCACAATACTGGCCACTACAAAGAAAAGGATAAACCCGATCACAATGCCTGTATTCAGGCTGCTCCCCTTGGTGATGGCCGGGGTGGCCGCTGCGAAAACGGGTGAGACGAGGAGCGTTGGAATAATGTTTACCATGGGATTACCGCGCCTTTTTATACCAGATTACAATCAACAGCCACGATACCGGGAAAATCATCAGCGAGACGAGCAGTCCGAACGGCATGCCGAACACCGGATGGGAGGCGATGCTCTTGAAGGAGGGGGTCTGAATCACCGCCGCGCCCAGATAGAAAAAGAAGAACAGGGCAAATAGCCCGAAATTCACCAGCACCTTGCGGCGCATGCCGGACGGGGGCGGAGGAGGAGGGGTAACATACGGATCACTCATAGTTTACTCCTGGTCTGTTATGTTGTTTAGCGGGCTTCACATACCAATAAGGACGGAAAGCTTGTCAAGTGGGGGCTTCATCCATATGCCGACACCCTGATGGCACCGAAATTACTGCTTTGAGAGACTGGGGCAAGGCTGGTCCCGGTCATCCCTGATCCGGCCACCTGAGGTGCGAGCCCGCCTTACAGCAGGAATTGGAGCCCGGCCAGCACCTGGTCGGCGCTGTCGCCCCAGCGATATTCGATCCCGCCACGCACCGCGTGCCCCTTGAGGAAGTGGTGTATCCCGAGGGTGTAGTCCTCGCTCTTGGCGCCGGCGTCCGGATCCTGCAGTGAATATTTACCCGTCAGCATGGTCTTGTTGATCCAGCAGCCACCCTCGGCGAAGAGGGTGTCCCCTGTGAAGATGATGTTGTCCCAGTTATACCAGGCCCCGTTCAGGACCAGACCCCAGTTGTCGATCTCATAGCCGGACTGGAAGTCCAGCACAAAGGCTTCCGAATCCACAATCGTGGATGAGGCGGTGGTTGTTTCGGTGGCTTTGATTTCGCGCACGGACGCACCATCCTGCCGGTCCATGCCCGCGCCGAGGGTGAGGTAGGTGAGTTTCTTGCCGATGCGGTTCTGGTTGTAAAACCAGCCGGTTTCGACTTCCCCGATGACCCCGACGCTCACATGGGCGGTGGTGCGGAAGTCGGCCTCCGGATTCTTGGTGCCGCCCTCGGTGTCGTAGCCATCGAAAATACCGGCGGTGTAGGCGAATTTCCTGTTCGGCAGCGTGCCGTGGAGTTCGGCCCCGTAGTCACGCCAGACAAAGGTGTTGGGCAGTTTGATGATTTCGGAGTTGTAGTCGTTGCCGAGCAGTGTGCCCGCACCAGAGCGGCTTTCGAATGAGAAGGGCAGCAGGATGAGCCCCGCCTTGAACCAGTGATTGCTGCAGCCCGGCAGGCGGAGATCCACAAAGGCGTCCTGGATATCCACTTCCGCGTCCGGCGCACCCGCCTTGCCGGCATTGGGACTGTCGGTCTCAACAAAGAACTGGACGCCATCCATGACCTGACCGGAGAGGATGATCCGGGCGCGGCGGAGGAAGAAGTCGGTGGTGTCGGCCGCACCATCGGTATAGGTGGCCTGAAGCTGGCCGAGGGCGCCGACCTGAAGGTAGCTGTCGTCGGAAATCACCAGTTTCGGACCAGCAGCGGCGGCGGTGATCCAAAGTAGGCAGAACAGGGGAGCGAGGATAATGAGAGGCTTGTTCATCAGTGTATTACTCATTTTCATTGGTGGATTATTCCTTTCTTGCGGTTACTTGCTATATCCTTGTTCAACTTTGGCGGCGACATCGAGGTAGCCGATTTCGATCTGATAGATCTGCTTGAAACAATCCATGGCTTCCTGCGCACGTCCGGTCAGCTCGTAGATGGAGCCCAGTTCATAGACCACGGCCTTTTTGGTATCGTCCATGACGGGTAGGTCGGCCACGGCCTGTTGGAGCTGGTCGATGGCCATGTCGTATTGCTGTTTAGCGCGGAAGCACCGGCCGATATAGAAAAGCGACTGAATCCGGCGTTGGGCATTGCGCTGGGCCGCCTGGAATTGCTGAATCGCCTCATTAATCCGGTTCTGTTCGAACAGCATGACGCCGAACTCATACTTCAATTGCAGATCATTCGGGTAGCGGGTCACCCGGTCCTGAAGGTCGTTGGCCAGGAAGAGTGTCCGTTCTTGTTGTTTGGCTTCGACGCCGGCCGTCATGCCGGCCGCCTTGAGCGTCGCGATTTCATCGTCCAGCATCTGGATGCGGATGGCGCTGATGGCCTGGTCAATCTGCGGGTCGCGCCCGCCGGATACGGCTTGGGCCTCCTGGAGGGTGGTAATGGCGTCGACGAGCATTTTGCTGTCTTTATACAGGTTGGCCAGGGCGCGCCGGTAATTCATATTGCCGGGCTCGCGCTTGATCCGGGCCTTGTTCTCCTCGATCATGATGGTCGTGTCGTTTTTATCGACCACGGCTTTGGATTCCCGGGCCAGCATATCCGCCTCTTTCCGGTCGCGGATGAGGTCGGTGAACTTGGTGCCCTTGGTTCCCACCTTCTCCCAGCCATCCTTGGACATGCTGTCGACGGCCATGGCATCCTTCAAGAGCTTCAGCGCGGCGCTGTCCTGTGGCTTGAGCTCACAGAGCGTCTCGAAACACTCCCGGGCGAGGCGCGGTTGGTCGGTGGTCGAATACAAACGCCCCAGTCGCTCCAGCAGGTCGGCGTCCTGCGGATAATGCTCTTTTGCGATCGCGAGGGTTTGGATGGCAATCTCGGGTTCGCCGGCCGCCAGGGCGGCATTTTCGAGGAGCTTGATGTGATTCAGGTTCAGCGGGTCTTTTAAAAGCAGCTTTTCAGCCGCTAGCAAGGCGTCCATCGGCTTGGATTTAAGCAGCGCTTGCGCTTTGATCAGATTGGAGAATCCGGTGACGGACGAGATGAGATGGGTGAGCTGGTTCCCCCCTTGGCTTTTGAAGCGTTTGATTTCGGCGGCCCGCAGGAATTTCCGTGCCTTGTGGAGCCGGGGCTCAAGCGCCAGGCAGGAGGTGAACATATCGATGGAATAGTCCAGATTACCCCGCTCCATGGCCACAAAACCGCGATTGAACAAATCCTTGATCTTCTGCGGAACCTGTTCAAGCGTCACTTCAGCCATGGCGAAAACCTCTTGTGTAATTGCTCTTCAGAGTTGTATGTCGCTTGACATACTCTCATGCTGTATATCAAAGTGCGCGGTTCAGGGCTACAAAAAATCATGATACAGGCGGGGGCGATAACGGTGCTACGGATCATACACAAAGGGGTGAGGATGGGGGCCGGATCAGTTTTTGCCCTGATGCTGATGCTTCTGCCGTTTTCAGCCGATGCCGTTGTGTTCCGTGGACTGGGATTGAATGAAGTCATGGCCTCCTATGGTTTCAGCGCTCCCTCTGAATACGGCAAGAGCGCGGTATATCGCAGTCGCACCGGTACCGTGATTTTTGAGGCGGGAAGCCGGCGGGTGACGGTGAATGGCGTTTCCCTGTACTTGAACCGGAGCGTGGTGAAGGTGGCGGGGAACTGGGTGATTACTCCTGTGGATGCGGTGGATACCATCGGGGCCGTGCTGCTGCCTTCGCGCGCCCTGCGGAAGGTCGAGTCGGCATTGGTGGTGCTTGATCCCGGGCATGGCGGGGCTGATCCCGGCGCCGGGCAGGGAGTCCTTCAGGAAAAGGGATTAACCCTTGATATCGCCAAGCGCGTGCGGGCCCGGCTCCGTGCGAATCAGGTGAACGTGATGTTGACGCGGGACCGTGATGTCACCATGAGTCTGGAAGAGCGGTGCTGGCGCGCGGATCGCTCCGGGGCGGATCTGTTTGTCAGCATTCATTTCAATGCTTCGCGTAATCCGGCGATCTCAGGGGTGGAAACGTATATTGTCCCTGCCTCGGGATATCCGACCACGGTGGAATTGGAGCAGAGCGGGCTCAGCCTGCAACGTAAGAACTGTCCCGGCAACCGGTACGACGGGGCGAATGCGGTGTTGGCTCAATATCTGCAGAAGGGGCTCCTGGCGCACACGGGGTCACCGGACCGCGGGATCCGCCGGGCCCGGTTTTATGTGATCCGCAATGCCAACAGCCCGGCCGCCCTGGTGGAGTGCGGGTTTCTGACCCACCGCGGGGAAGCGAAGAAAATCCTGACCGACGGGTATCGCGATAAGATTGCCGAGGGCATCGCACGGGGCATCCTCACCTATCTGAGCCGGGTCCGGTTGCAGCATCTGCCACCCGTCAGGAATATGTGAGGGTGTGTAAATCAAAGTTCAAAGTTGTAAGTTGAGTGTTGACCGTCTAAAATCCGTGGCTTCAACTTTGAACTTTGAACTTTCAACTTCTTAAGGAGAGCCGGCTGTGATTACTGCAAGGGTTATTGGGGCGAGCGGGTATGGCGGCGTGGGGATCATTGAGCTGTTGCTCGGTCATCCGGGGGTCAAAATAGCCGGCTTGGTCAGTTTGACGGATGTCGGCGTGCCGATCAGTCAGATCTATCCGCATCTGGCCGGAGCCTGTGATATGCTCGTGGTCGCGCCTACGGATCCTTCAGTCAGTCAGCCTGTGGATGTGGTATTCATGGCCACGCCGGATGGGGTGGGGATGACGATGGCACCCGGACTTCTGGCCAGCGGCGCCAAGCTGGTCGATTATAGCGGCGATTTCCGGTTCAATACTCCGGAGAGCTATGCCGCCTATGCCACCCGTATCGGGCGTGATCCCCGGCATGCCTCCCCTGAGCTTCTTGCGGAAGCCGTGTACGGGGTCCCCGAGCTGCACCGGCATAAGATCAATTCCAAGCGGCGGGTGGTCGGGAACCCCGGATGTTTTGCGGTAAGTTGTATCCTGGGGCTTGCCCCGGCGGTGAAGCACGGCTTGATTGATCCGTTCAGCGCGATCTGTGACTGCAAAACCGGGGTGTCTGGCGCCGGGAAGAAGCTGAATGCGTCTTTCCATTTTCCCGCCCGCTATGAAAATGTGAATGCCTATAAACTGGCCGGCCATCAGCATGTCTGCGAAATCGAGCGGGAGTTGAGCTTGCTGGCGGGCCTGGATATCCGGGTGACCTTTACGGCTCAGGTGGTCCCGGTCTGTCGCGGGATTCTCTCCAGCCTGTATGGCCAGTTGAAGGCGGATACGAAAGCGGAAGAGGTGATCGCCTTGTACCGTGAGTTTTATAAGGACAGCCCGTTTGTCCGGATATTCGACCGGAATGCCAATATCGGAACCATTCATGTGCGCGGGACGAACTACTGCAATCTGATTGTGGATGTGGATGCGCGCACCCGGCGGTTGCGGGTGATTGCCCATATTGACAACCTGGTCAAAGGCCAGGCTGGCTCCGCGCTTCAAAATATGAACTTGCTGTTCGATTTGCCGGAGGCGACCGGGCTGACGCGGGTGGGGATGTATCCGTAACAATCTTAATCGTAATCTTAATCTTAATCTCCCGTCCTGCGAGACAAGGAGTAGCGGTGGATTAAGATTACGATTACGATTAAGATTACGATTATGAGTTGGAAAATAATAAACAAAGCATGGAAAATCTAAAATAAAGGAAATGATTATGGAAGAAGTCAGGACAATCATTGCGGATGATGTGGAAATCAACGGGTCTTTCAAGTGCTCGGGAAGCATTAAAATGGCGGGCAAGATCAATGGGGACGTCACCACAGCGGGCGATATCTCCGTGGAGAAAGGGGCCGCAATCAAGGGGAATGTCATGGCGGCCTCGGTGGTGGTGCATGGCATGATCAAGGGCAACATTCTTGCTAAGGAGCGCATTGAGCTCAAGGGAACGGCCCGGGTGTCTGGTGATATCAAGGCCCGGCGGCTGGTGGTGGAGGAGGGCGTCAGTCTGGTGGGTAAATCCGAGATTACGCCGGTCGAGTCGGCAGCCGGTGATGTGGCGCTGGATCTGGATGTGCCGGCGGCGAGCCTGGGCGATTCAGGCAAGGCAGAGGACGAGATGAGCAGGGCCGGGTTGCCTGCGCGCCCTGTGATGGATCCGCGGGCCCGGCCTGGTCAGCTTTTTGCGCGCAAATAAATGGTTTGGTTTTGCATGACGGTAGACAGGAGGGATGAGGGATGGCGGTAAAACACGGTTTGGGTCGGGGGTTGAGTGCGTTGATTAAGGATACTCCCCCTGTGGCCGCTCCGGCCGCGGCACCGGTCACTGTCGCCGGGGGGCCGTTGCTGCTTGAAGTGGTCAAGATCCGGCCCAATCCCTTCCAGCCGCGGCGGACCTTTGTGCGGGAGGCGCTGGACGAGCTGGTGGCTTCGGTGCGCGAGCATGGCGTGCTGGAGCCCCTGTTGGTGCGCAAGGCGGAAGATGGCTATGAGCTGATTGCCGGCGAGCGCCGCTGGCGGGCCGCGCAGGAGGCCGGACTGAAACAGGTCCCCGTGGTGGTGCGCGATGCCACGGATCTCGAGGCCCTGGAAATCGGGCTGATTGAGAACCTGCAGCGGGCGGATTTAAATGTGGTGGAGGAGGCCGAGGGGTATCAGGTTCTGGCCCAGACCTTCAAGCTGACCCAGGATGAGATTGCTCACAAGGTCAGCAAGGCCCGCGCCTCGGTGGCGAATGCGCTCCGCCTGTTGTCACTTCCCGGGGAAGTGAAGAAGTTTCTCGCCGAGGGCCTGATTTCGGCCGGACATGCCAAAGTGCTGCTCTCGCTGGCGACGGAGCCCGAGCAATGCAAAATGGCGGAACGCATTATCAAGGAGGGCCTGTCGGTCCGGGAGCTTGAGAGACAGGTGGAGCACGCCCGGAAAATTCCCCGTAAAAAGGGGATAGTAAAAGATGATGTGCCGGCCAGTCATCTGGTGTATCTCACCGATAAGCTTCATCAGCACTTCGGGACCAGCGTTCAGGTTCATCCCTGCCGGACCACGGCCAACGGGCGGAAGGTCAAGGGGTACATTCAGCTTGATATCTACACGAACGACGACCTTGATCGCATTCTTGAGCTCTGCGGGCTAGCTGAACGCTGATGAAGGGGAGCTGGCTTTCCCTTTTGCTGTTGCTCGCGGGATGCGGGCAGCCTGGGTCGCCTCCTGCCGTCACCCGGATGGATTACCGGGTTTCTGACTTCAAAGGCGCCGAGGCATTTTCTGAAGTGGATCGCTTCTTAAAGTCAGGCTCCGGGGGCGCGGGTTCCCCTGCGGCCTTGAAGGCGGCCGGATATCTGGCGATGCGTTTGCAGGAAATGGGTATCGCGGCGTCCGTCGATACCTTTAGCGAGGCCACGCCCACAGGGAACAAGACCTTCCGGAATGTGGTCGGGATTATTCCCGGCATAACGAATCGCATCGTCATCCTGGGTGCTCACTACGATCTTAAATCCGGGATCGACTCCTTTGTGGGCGCCAATGACTCCGGTTCGGGCGTGGGGCTGCTTCTGGCCCTCGCGCCCATCCTTAAGGCCGCTTCCGCCAAGGGCAGTGAAGTGTGGCTCGTCTTTCTGGATGGGGAGGAGTGCCAGGTGAACTACGGGGCGAATGACGGACTGCATGGGAGCCGCTATCTGGCGGGAAAACTGGTCTCCGACGGACGTGCCACCAAGGTTCAAGCCTTTATTCTTGTGGACATGATCGGGGATAAAGCCCTGAACGTCACCCTCCCCCGCAACAGTGATCCCGCACTAATGGCGGCGGTGTTCAGGGCGGCCACCCAAGCCGGGACCCGGTCAGCCTTTTCGTTGTGCGATCACGCCATCCTGGATGACCACCAGCCCTTTCTGGACAGGGGCATTCCTGCGATCGTTCTGATCGATTTCCAATACGGTTCGGCACCGGGACTCAATGACTATTGGCATACCTCCCAGGACACGCTGGATAAGCTCAGCGCCGATAGTTTTGAAGTCGTGGGGCAGGTGGTTCTGCGTGTCCTGAACGATCTATCGACTCAGTCGACGTCACTCCCCTTCAGGGCGGACAACTGATCGCTCAAAGCAGAGCCGACGGGGCTGATCTTTTCGCCGTTCAGGATTTTCTCCACGATGGCCTTGGTATCACTCGCGAAATCGCTCTTCAGGATCCAGCGCAGGAAATTAGGGTCACGTTTGGATAAATCGCTAAGGGTTTCCCCCTTTTTCTTGCCGAAATTAATGGCGATCTCGCCATTGACCCAGCGGAGCTTCCCGTCACGGTCCACCCAGGAGGGATCGCGAAGATCGCAATACTTGTCGAGTTCATTCATGGTCCGGGGCAGATCCGGGTAGCGGGTGAACTGTCCTTCAAGGACGCGGACGGTCGCCAGGGCATCGGCTTCTGCGCGGTGTCCCTCCAGGAACAGTTCCCCGCAGTAATGCTGCAGGGCGGCTTTAAGGTCGCGGGGCTCCCGCTTGTGGTAGATACGCTGGGCATCCACCAACCGTCGGCCCTCCATGCTGAAGTTAATGCTGGCCCGCAGGAACTCCTCGATTAGCATGGGGATGTCGAACCGGATGATGTTATAGCCAGCCAGGTCACATCCTTCCAGAAACCGGTAGATTTCAGGCGCCAGATCCCTGAACAGGGGCTTGCCAGCCACGTCGGCCTCCGTGATGCCGTGAATGGCGGAGGATTCAGGCGGGATGGGAATGCCCGGGTTGACGATGAAGGTGCGTAGCTCCCGCAACCCCTTGGGCGGGAGCAGTTTCACGATTGATAGCTCAATAATGCGGTCAGATCGCGGGTTGATTCCCGTCGACTCGATATCAAAAACGGCCAGGGGCCGATCCAGTTGCCAATTAAACATGTAGCCTCCGATTTCCAGCACCATAACCGAGTGTCTTGAAAAAAGCAACGCAAGCTATTGACAGCGGGGCATCTTTTCGCCAAAATCTGCGGCCCTGTAATGAACGCAGG
>JBIKMI010000307.1:0-3396 GCA_044359285.1 Kiritimatiellia bacterium | reverse complement strand
AATCGGGAAAAGATCCAGCGACAGATCGCTTTCCACCCGCATGAAGCCTGACAACATGGGTAACTCCACCTGCATGAAGCGGGGAACGGAGGTGCGGGGAATGATGACCGGCTCCACATAGATGGAGCGGATGGGATCCGGGAGAACCTGTTCGAGTGGCCAGAAATGGTTGGCCCCGAATACCCAGCCATGCCGGCCTGCCACCACATACAGGGGGATTTCGGTGGCCTGGCGGAAGGGGATCTCCGTGTGAAGCATCAGGATCAGCTCCCCGTTATCATGGTCGAGGTCAAGATGCAGGAACGAGGTCAGTTTTGTGGCCGCCACCGTGATGGGCACGGGATTCTGCTCCTCCTCAAGCTGGAGGCCTTGCAGTAGTTGCAACAGGGAGACAAAGTCCTGGGGCCTGAGATCAATCTCACTGCGCGCCGGGCCTTCGCAGATGTCCTCAAGCACGAAGAGCACCGATTCATCTTTCTGGTTGAGGCCCAGGCTCGTGGTCGCGGGAATATCGCTGAGCGGAATGACCTGGTCACCGATGAGGGCATCGCACCGGATCGGGATCCGCTGGTTTAACACGTCCTTGCGCCAGCCCCTTTTGAGGGTCAGCCGGATATGTGCGTCCAGACTGCCTGCGGTCCCGTTGCGGGTGCGTTTGACATAAGCCGCTTCGTTGAAACGCGCGATGCGCTCTGCGCGGCGGAGTTCCTCCAGCCGCTTGGCCTCAAGTTCAGGATTATTCGAGCGCCGGATCAACTCCAGACAGAGCGCCACCACATGGGCGCAGATGATTCCCCGCTCCTTGCTGTCGCGACAGGGACAGTGATTCTCGGCAGAGCCATCCTGCAGGATGCGGACCGAGGTTTTCAGGGAGCGGTTACTCCACAGCACGGTCCCGGTGACGAACGGTTCTTCATAGGCCACATCCTGGACCAAGCCGCGTTCCGTTAACGCCTTAGCCTCTTGAAAAACGCGTAGGCCGGCCCAATTGACCAGGATTTTATGTGTGACAGGTGCGCGGGTCATGGGGGCAGAGTTACAAATTGCGAGTCAAGAGTTAAGAGTCCATTTCATGCAGAGGGTGGTCCATTCACCCCGTTGAAGGTGTTCTACGAGGGCCATGTTTTGCGCCTCGAAGGCCGTTTGAACCCCGGCGGCCTGGGGATTGAGAATGCCTGACAAGATGATGCGGGAGGAAGGGGTGGGGGCCAGGAAGGAGACAAGGACGGTGGCGTTGGCAATCAGTACGGGTGCGAGGATATTGGCCACCACGATGTCGCAGGCGCCCGCCAGCCCCGCTGCGGCCACGTCTCCCGTCATAAACCGGATCTGACTGGCCACCCCGTTCAGTTCGGCATTTTCCCTGGCGATACGGACGGCCAGCGGATCGTTGTCCAATGCGAACAAGCGGGAGTAGCCCAGTTTGGCGGCCGCAATGGTCAGAATGCCGGAGCCGCACCCCAGATCAGCGAACCTGGCCCCGGGGTGGGTGATGGCCAGCTGGTCGATCATTTCCAGACAGCCCCGCGTGGTGCCATGCTGGCCGGTTCCAAAGCTCATGCCGGGATCAATTTCAACCACGATATCGCCGGGGTGGGCGGGACAGGGTTCCCAGGAGGGTTTGATCCAGATCCGGTCCGAGACTTTTTCGGTATGGAAGAATTTCTTCCAGGCCTCCGCCCAGTCTTCGACGGGCAGTTCGCGGATCGAGCGGGTCAGGGCGTCCTGACCTTTGTGGGGTTCAAGAAACGCGGTCATCGCTTCCAGGCGATGGGTGGCCTCAGCCCGGGTGGCGCAGAAATATTCGATGATGGCCAGATCCCGGTCGGCGTCAAACCAGGCGGTGCATTGATCATCCCCGCCCTCAATCGAGGCGTCATCATACAGTTCGGCAAGCCGGCCGGAGGTTTCCAGCCGGGCGACGTAGAGGAGGGGAAAGACCGGTTTGGAGGCGGGCGAGTTCATGGAGTAGGGGATGAAGAGAATAATTTTGAACAGAAGCTCGCGAAGATCGCGAAGGAGGAAATCATGGCGCCTGCGCCGAAAATACCCAGGTTTTGAATTCTGGAAATAAAATGCTGCGGTTGCGGCGTATTCGCCGCAGCCGCCTTTGCGGTCTTTGCGTGCTTCTGTTCAAACTCTTCCATTTGATTAGAGAGAGTCCAAGTTAGAATGGATATTCCAGGGGTATTCATTCCGGATTCGGGCTCCTGACTCCTGCATTCTTCTTCTGGAACCGGTTGTAGGGTTTTGACTGGGCGGCGCCATCGGCACCGAGGACGGCGCGGGTTTCATTGACGCGGGCCAGAACACTGTCGGTGGTTTTGAAATGACACTTGGCCGTATCCAAAAGCACTTTTGGTGTGTGTTTCTTAATTAGTTCCACCGCAGCCACTTGCACGAGGTCTGAGGCACCTTTGGGAAGTTTGACGCCATACTGTTCGCCGAGGCGTTGAATTCCCAGAACAAACGCCTCACGGGCCAGGATGGAGGCGGCGGCGACTGCCAGATCTGCTTCCGCGCGGTGCATCTGAACCAGTTCGATTTTTTTACCCTTGTTCATCAGGGCGCGCAGGACTACTTCCTTGCTGCCGAACTGATCCGAGATCGCGCGCGGGCAGGTGGGGATCTTTTCTAACATGTTTTCGATGGCACGGGCATGACCCCAGGCCAGCATGGCGTTGACGCTCCGCATTTTGGCGTAAAGCTGGTTGTATTTACCCGGTCCGATATGAATCAGTGTAAAGCGATCGCCCAGCAATTTGCGGATCTCACGGGCCAGTTCCAGGATACGCTTGTCGGATGAGATCTTCTTGCTGTCCTTTACCCCCAACTCGCGCATTTTTTCAATGATGGGCTGGTCGGTATAAGCACTGGCAATGACCATGGGACCGAAGAAATCGCCCTTGCCGCTCTCATCCACGCCGATATGCGGGGCCAGGGCTTCGGGATTAAGGATATCCTCATAGCCGACCTGGGCGGTCATTAATACGAACGGTTCAAGGGTAAAGGTGACAAAATCCTGGGCGCCCTTGCCCTGGATGCAGACCTTACCGGAGGTATAAAGCACAATCCGGCAATGATCCCCATCCACGGCGATGATGGAGTAGGGGACGGTGGCCCGCTTATAATTTCCTCCTTCAAGGAGCATAATCAGGGCGGCCTGCTGGATCTCGGACAACTCAAAAGTGAATGAATTTCGTGGTTCCATAAAGTGTCCAGTTGTACCAGATTTATCAGGTGAGGCAAAAGAAAATTGATCAATTATCTACCGGGGTGCAGGGCATATTCACGAACAACTGCAAATCCTTGTCAATATGGCCATTCTGAGAACTAAGGTTAACCCGATAATGGAAAACAAAACCAGGAATTTTGAACAGAAGCTCGCAAAGATCG
>JBIKMI010000059.1:0-12516 GCA_044359285.1 Kiritimatiellia bacterium | reverse complement strand
AGTCGGAAGTGCTGGCGGAGCCCTGGCGGGCAGTGTTGCTCGAGATCCTGACCACTCCACTGGGGAGTGGCCTGATGGGGCGATTGACCCGCTCCACCCGGCTTGAGAAACTCCTGTCCGACATCAGAAAATCGGTTGATAAGGAGGAACGGAAGCGGTATCAGGAAGAACAGGACGCCCTCCGCAATCCGGATGAAAAGGTCAAGGCCACCAAGGCCAAGGATGCGGTGCTGGAGGCCCGGATCGAGGCCCGGTTCAGAGGCTTGCGGGCGATGGTCCTGCGTGCCATGTTGTTCTGGTACCGCGATCTTCTGGTGTGTGTGACCGCGCCCGGGGGTGATCCTGCCGCGTTGCGCTATCCCGATCAGGCGGTGACCCTGGCGGGGTTTGCGCACGGGCTTTCCTATGCGGATGCGGTGGGAAATGTCCGCGCCATCGAGTCCATGCAACGCCAGTTCGACCGCAACCTGCCGGCAGGAATGGTTCTGACGGGGGCCGTCCACAGTTTGAGTGCGTGAGGAAAAGGGAGTTGGAATCCAGAATTCAGAATCCAGAATCCAGAATGAAACCGGCCATTGGACCCTGTTTCTATTCTCTTATTCTGGATTCTGGATTCTGAATTCTGGATTCAGATGTTCGGTTTTGGAGACTTAACTTTGCACTATTCTTTGGTTATCCATCTTGAAGATGACACGCGGGTCAACGCGATTGGCCGGGGTGATCTCGTGATTCATCCCGGCGATCTCTGTATCATCGAGTGTAATCGGATTCCAGAGGCCGGGCATGTGGTCAAGATGACGGAGCAGGACGGTGAACCACCGGTAAAAGGCGCGGCCCCCTTTGTGTTGCGGCGTGCCACCCTGCAGGATCATTCCCGTGCCGCTGAAAACAAAGTGATCGGGCGGATGGCACTCAAGACTGTACATAAGCGGGTGGAAGAGTATAAACTCCCATTACATGTTGTGGGGGGGCGCTATAGTTTCGACCGTACGGTGCTGCATGTGATGTTTACCGCCGATGAGCGGATTGAGTACGGGGAGTGTGTCAAGAGCCTGGCGAGTGAATTGCGGGTGCGGATTGAGATGAAGTCGCTCGGCATCCGGGATGCCGCCAAGCTGATCGGAGGCATGGGGGTGTGCGGACGCCCTGTGTGTTGCAAAACCTGGATGCAGGATTTCAATGTGGTGACGGTGAAGATGGCCAAGGCGCAGCGGCTGGCCCTGAATCCGGGCGCCATCAGCGGGACCTGTGGCAGGCTGAAGTGCTGCCTGAAGCATGAGTACGAGGGGTATAAGCAGGTGGGGGAGAAATTTCCCAAAGAGGGAGCCCGCGTGACGTGTGGCGAAAGCTGTGGCTGTATCTGGGAAAAGGATATCCTGAGAGAACGGGTCAAGGTCCGGCTGGATGACGGGCGTATTCTGGAGTGTGCGCTGGCGGAAGTGGCTCTGGCCCAACCAAAATAGGGAAAATGAGGATGAAAATTTTAGTTTTAAACGGACCGAATCTCGGATTACTGGGCACGCGCGAACCGGGCATCTACGGCACCCTGACACTGGCCGGTATGATGAAGCAGCTGGAGGCGCATGGACGTGCCAAGGGCGTGGAACTTGACTGGTTTCAGAGTGATCTGGAGGGGGAGCTGGTGTCGCGTATCGGAGCGAGCCGTGGTAAATACGACGGGATTCTCATGAATCCCGCGGCCTATACCCATACCAGCGTCGCGATCCGGGATGCGCTCCAGGCGGTGGCGGTGCCCTGTGTGGAGGTCCACCTGTCGAACATTCATGCCCGTGAGCCGTTCCGGCATACCAGTCTTACGGCGGCGGTCTGCGTGGGGCAGATCCTGGGGTTTGGTCCCATGAGTTACCTGCTGGGGCTTGATGCCCTGGTGGGGCATCTGCAGCAGAAGAGGGACGCGTTATGAAACCAGTACAGCTTGTGGTGGTCGGCTCGATCGGACTGGATACGATTGAGACGCCGCATGCGAAAAAAGTGGAGATCCTGGGCGGGTCGGTGAGCTATGCCTGTGCCAGTGCCTCGTTTTTTACGCCCACGGGAATGGTGGGCGTGGTGGGCGTTGATTTCCCTGAGCCATGTGTGGATGTGTACCGCCAATTCGGCATCGATTTGAACGGCCTCCAGAAAAGTCACGGGAAGACCTTCCGCTGGTCCGGCATTTACGAGCAGGATATGAATAACCGCCGGACCCTGGCCACGGAACTGAATGTGCTGGAGACCTTTATGCCGGAGCTGCCGGATGAGTATGCCCGCGCCCCATTCCTGTTCCTGGCCAATATCGCGCCCCAGTTGCAACTGCATGTGCTCTCCCAGGTCAAATCCCCCAGATTTGTGGCGGCGGACACCATGGACCTCTGGATCAATATCGCGCTTAACCCGTTGCGTGAGGTGATCTCCGCGGTGGATCTTCTGACCTTGAATGAGTCCGAAGCCCGCCTGCTGTCCGGTGAAAATAATCTGGTCAAGGCGGCCCGGAAGATTCTCGGCTGGGGCCCTAAATATGTGATCATCAAAAAGGGTGAGCATGGCGCGATGATGTTTTCGGCCACCGGTATCTTCGTAGTGCCCGCCTATCCCCTCGAGGTGGTTCATGATCCGACCGGGGCGGGGGACACCTTTGCCGGCGGGTTGATGGGAGCCTTGAGCGAGCGGGGTGACGTCAGTGAAGCCGCCCTTTGCAAGGCCATGGGGTACGGCAGCGTGGTCGCCTCGTTCGGGGTTGAACAGTTCAGCCTGGAACGCTTGCAGACGCTCTCTCGCCGTGAGATCAATCACCGGTTTGACGCCTTTAAACGGCTGACTCATTTTGACAACATGGATGCAGGATAATTCAGTCATGAGTGAACCAACCGAAGTCAGAATCCCGCTTTCCGTCGTCCGGCGTTTGCCTAAATACCTGATGATGGCAAAGCAATGGCATGCGGAGGGGGTGGAGTGGGTCTCCTCGGAGGCCTTGGCCGATGCCCTTGCCCTGACCTCTTCGACCGTACGCCAGGATATTTCGCATCTCGATTTCCAGGGCATCTCGAAAAAAGGCTATTCCACCGCCGGACTGGAGGCAGTATTGACGCTCACCCTGGGCGCGGATCAGGAGAGCGTATGTGTGCTGGTTGGGGCGGGAAATCTGGGGCGGGCCCTTGCCACGCATGAGGAGTTTGCCCGACAGGGTTTTATCATCTGCGACGTGTTTGATAACAACCCCGGGGTGATTGGTGAGGCGATCGGGCACTTTGTTGTCCGGGATGTGAACGAGTTGCCCGGGGTGGTTGAGGTCAGGAAGGTGGAGATCGGGATCGTGGCCGTGCCGCATGATGCGGCTCAGCCGGTGGTTGACCGCCTGTGCCGCGCCGGGATCCGCGGGATTCTGAATCTGACCACCGCCCACATCACGGTCCCGACCGGCGTGGCGCTAACCAATGCGCAGATTATTGCCAGTTTACGGGAGTTGGCCTATGTGCTAAAAGTGACGATACGTAATGAGCGCATATGAGTCACCCTGAATCCATCCAGTCACCAGCCCCGGTCGACCCCCGTCTGTCTCAGAGGGAACGGTTGGAGGTCGCGGAACTGGTGGCGGGGCAGATTGCCCATGATTTCAATAATTTGCTGACCCCGTTACTGGCCTACCCCGATATGATCCGGCAGGAAGTAAATGGGAATGCCACTGTCAATGAGTATCTCGCCGTCATTGAGAAAACCGCGGAGGAGATGCAGGCGTTGACACAGAAATTGCTCTCTCTGGCGCGCCGCGGGCGGGTCACCAGGGAGACGTTTATCCTGAATGAGGTGATCCCACAGGTTGTCAAGGATCTGCAGGCCACCCTTCCGGCGGGTATTACGGTGAAGGTGGAACTGGCGGACAACCTTCTCGGCATTGACGGCAGCCGGGATCAGATGCATCGTGTACTTGAAAATCTCTGCCAGAATGCGGCAGAGGCGATGGGGGCATCCGGGGTGTTGACCCTCAAGACCGAAAATATTTATCTTGAGTCACCGGTGGGCGCCTATGGCTCCATTTCCGTCGGGGAATACATCAAGGTGTCCGTGCGGGACACCGGAGCCGGCATACCGGATGACCTCCGGATTAAACTATTCGACCCCTTTTTCACTACCAAGAAAGCTGCGAAAAAGCGGGGCTCCGGGCTGGGCTTGAGCATTGTGTATAGTATCGTCTCGGATCATCACGGGTATGTCGATTTTGACAGCATGGTGGGGCAGGGGAGCTCCTTTTATTTTTATCTGCCGATTGCCCAGCAGGTGGCTCCCGCGTCCGTGGCCGGCGATTTGCCCAAAGGATCGGAATCCATTCTCGTGGTGGATGATGATCCCTCCCAGATTTTTATCCTGCTCAATATGCTGAAGGGACTGGGGTATACCGCCACGGGGGCGGCGAGCGGTGAAGAAGCCCTGGCCGTAATGAAAGAACAGCGTTTTGACCTGATCCTCCATGATATGGTGTTGGACAAAGGGATGGATGGATTGGCGTTTTTCCGTGAGATTAAAAAAGTTGATCCGGTCCAGCGGGTGATGCTGATGTCAGGGTACTCTAAAGTCGCGCGGCAGATCATCACGGCTCAGCGGTTTGGCGCGGGAAACTACCTGCGCAAGCCCTTGACGCTCGAGCGGGTGGCCAGTGCCGTCCGCGCGGAGCTGGACCAGCCATTGACCGGAGTCAGCACCCTGGTTGCGTCCCGGATCTTGATCGTGGATGATGAGCTGATGATCCGCAAGTTGTTTGGCATGATTATCGGGTCTGAATTCCCGGAGGCGTTGATTGACCAGGCCGTGGACGGAAGGGATGCCGTGGAGGTATTTTCAGACGGCTGTCATGATCTGATCATCATGGACCTGCAGATGCCGGGACAGGATGGGCGTGAATCGTTTTTTGAGATTATGAAAGTGTGCCAGGCCAATCAATGGGTGCCGCCTTCCATCATATTCTGTACCGGGTTCACTCCATCTGAATCACTTGCGGAAATTCTCAAGGATAATCCGAGTTATTGTCTGCTCCGCAAGCCGGTTAGGGCCGAGTCGCTTCTGGAGGCCGTTCGTATGCGTCTGAAGAAGTAGCCATGGATGTTGTGACGTCAGTACAGGCCATGCAGCAGAGGGCCCTGGGGGTAAAACGCTCGGGCCGGACGCTCGGGCTTGTTCCCACGATGGGGTATCTTCATGAGGGGCATTTGTCCCTGGTCGCCCTGGCCCGGAAGCGCGTGGAGGTGGTGATCCTCAGCATTTTTGTCAATCCGATCCAATTCCTGCCCGGCGAGGATCTTGCCAGCTACCCCCGTGATTTTGAGCGGGATCGGGAGCTTTGCTGTCAGGCCGGTGTGGATCTTGTTTTTTTTCCCGCTCCGTCTGAAATGTATGCGGCGGATCACAGCGTGTGTGTTGAAGAAGCCTCCCTTTCGATGGGGCTCTGCGGGGCAAGCCGGCCGGGTCATTTCCGGGGAGTCACCACGGTGGTGGCGAAGTTGTTTAATATTACCCGGCCAGACGTCGCGGTGTTCGGTCAAAAAGATGCCCAGCAATGCCGCGTGATTCAGCGCATGGTCCGGGATTTGAATATCCCTGTGGAAGTGGTGGTGGGGCCGATTCTGCGGGAGCCCGATGGGCTGGCTATGAGTTCCCGGAATAAATATCTCTCGCCCGGCGAGCGGCAGCAGGCCCTGTGCTTACGGCGGTCATTGGAAGCGGCCGAGGCATTGGTCCGGGCAGGGGAACGGGCGGTGCCCACCCTCCAGGCGGCTGTGCTGGCGATATTGCATGGCGTTCCCGGTCTGGTGATTGATTATGTGGCCTTTATGGATGATGAAACCCTCCAGCCTGTCTCAAGGATTCAGCGCCCCGTGCTGCTGGCACTGGCCGTGCGGATCGGCCGGACCCGCCTGATCGACAACACCGTTCTCGTTACGTAATCTTTCTGTTTCCCACAAGTACCGCTGAAAAGAGGGACTTCACCACTAATGGGGAAATGAAGAAGTCCGGGTTAAGAGAAGAGTTTGAACAGAAGCTCGCGAAGATCGCGAAGAAAAAATGTTGCGGGATTTGTATGCGGCGGGTACTCCGCATAAAAAACCCGCAACGGGTTCTTAAGGAATCATAGAAAACATTCCCAGCGCAAGTCTCTCCGTCTCGTTTTGTTCTTCAATTCACGAAAACCCGTTTTGCGATTTTTGATGGATGGCGTAATCGCCAGACTCAAAAATCGCAAAACATTTATTTCTTCTTCGCGGTCTTCGCGAGCTTCTGTTCAAAATTCTTATCTGGATTTCTTCATTTCCCCATTAGTGGTGAAGTCTTCCGTTCGAATGGTAGGTAATCGGAAGGCCACGTAACGGCTCAGGAGTTCCTGCAACTCATCACTGATTCAGGCGCTCAGCCCGGTTGGTTGAGTCCCCGGTCGTGGTAGCGCTGGTGGCATTGGTCGAAACCAAATCTTCTTCATTTCCGTAATCAGGGGCCTTGATGAAATTGGGGACAGCCAGGGCGGCCAGGAGCAATACCATCGCAATAATGATCAATACATCGGCAAAGGATAAACCGCTACGGCTATTCATGAATGTCTCCCTGGAGTGTTGGGCAAGAACCCCCTCGCTAACCTGTTCACAAGACTAGCCGACGGACTCCTTGGCGTCAATCAGGTTAGACGCCCTTTTCTGGAAGGAACAGCGGTTGGCCTTGAGTCCCTGGCTCTGGAAAAGCAGGCAGAAATCCGTTTCCTCGTCGGGGGAGGGGAGATACGGTTCGATTTCCGTGTATCGGGGATCCCCGCGCCAGACACGCTGCATCGTCATGAAATAATCACTATGATCCGTGCAGAGATGGATTTTGCCGAGCGGGGCAAGGGCGTTGGTGATGGATTCCACAAAGGGAGCCGCGACCAGTCGGCGGGAATGATGGCGCCGCTTCGGCCAGGGATCGGGGAAGTAGACATAAAAGGTGCTGACGGAGTCCGTGGGCAGGGCGGCGACGGTGTGCAGGGCTTCACCATGGATCAGCCGGATATTGGCAAGGTTCCCGGCGACGGCTTTCCTGTCAATTTTACGGAGACGCAGCAGGGAGAGGTCGATCCCCAGGAAATTAAGATGCGGGCACTTCGTCGCCCGGCCAATCAGGAAGCGGCCCCGGCCGCAACCCACATCGACTTCAAGGGGGTGCGGCGTCTCATAGAAGGATCGTACGGGAATCGGGGCGTCCTGCGCGGATGGGGGGGCGAGGAAGGTGTCGTTAAACGTCCGGTTGGTGATGCGTTCCCTGACCATAGGTGAAAAAGCAGTCAGGTTCTTCCGAAAAGCCGGGCAAAGAAGCCGGGCCGGTTTACCCGGTTCATGGCCTGCTCGATATAATTAAGGGCGAAAATCTGGAACTTTGTGGTGGATGACGCATTAAAGTGCTGGGCCGCATCCGTTAAGCCTTCTTTGCCGGCTTCGATGTAGCGGTTCAGGATGGCCGTTTCCTGGGTACGCTTTTTGGCGAGCGACGTCAGCAGCGGCATAAAGGTTTGAATTAAACGGGTTTTCGCCTCCCAGTCATTGCGCTTGCAGGCTTCCACATCCCGTTCAATGGCCTTCTCGCGCGTGGCTTCCGGAGAGGAGTAATCATTTTGAGAAAGATTCAATGAGATTTTCACGCCACCCTCTCCTTCATCGCTTGACTAGTAAGTTGAATACAGAGGTAACTAACCACATCAGCGCCCAGGTTACAAGTGAGGAGTGAAGTCCCAACCCTTTTCGAGTAACGTTTAGTTAAAAGTTCCATTACCTCTGTCATTGCGCTACTGTTTTGGTCGTGGGACATCCCGGCTTCTCATTGTGTTTTGATGGACGCTTCACGACGGGGCGGACGCGAGCGTGATCCGGCGCCGGCATCTGAGGATTGTTTTGGGAAAAGGATATTCCGGTCGATAACAACAGCCTATTGATCCGCAACATGCCAGCAGAAACCAATTTAACGCAACTGAGTACACGTATTCTGCAGCCTGTCATGGCGGGGCGGGATACCCCGACCCGTCTCGATTCCAGCGGGGCGTCCCCTGTGGCTGGCGTTCCCGCCACAGCCTCGCCCTACCAGATTCTCAGCGAAATCGGCCGCGGCGGAATGAGCACGGTCTTTCTGGCCAAGGACGTCAAAATCGGCCGCTTCGTTGCCATTAAACGGCTTGGCAGCCTCTTTCTTTCCGATAGCGCCATGCGGGAGCGGTTCCTGCGTGAGGCGCAATTAATCGCCTCCCTGAATCACATCTACATTGTCAAACTTTATGACTTTGACGTCACGCATCCCGAACCCCAGATTGTAATGGAATACGTGGCCGGCCCCGGCAAGCCGCCCGGGCCCGACTGGCCGCCGCTGTCGTTGAATCTGGAGCAGAAGCTGGAGCAAAACACGACCCCCCTTTCTCTGCGGGCTTCCGTTGTGCTCGTCAAGAAGCTTTGTTCAGCCATCGAGTATGCGCATCGCCGGGGTGTGATACACCGCGACCTCAAGCCTTCCAACATCCTTCTTGATGAACACGACGAGCCGCGCGTTGTCGATTTCGGCATTGCACGCCAAGTCGCATCCGGTGCCACCAAGTTGACGATGACCGGCACGAGGATGCTCTCCCTCGGATACGCTGCGCCTGAGCAGGAAACCCATCCCGCCGGCGCCGACGAACGCGCGGATGTCTACAGCCTTGGCGGCATTCTGTATTTTTGTCTCACCGGTGATAATCCCCGCTTTTTCCGGGACAGCCGGGTTCCCGATAGCCTGCGCCCTATCATCCTCAAGGCTATGGATCACGACCCTGCCCAGCGCTGGTCCTCTGCCAAGGAGTTTGCCGATGTGCTGGCCCAATCTGCCGGCGAGTTCCTCTCGCCTCTGACCGATCCGGGCATGTGGCGGTGCAAATGGTGTAACATGCCTAACCGTGTTGACAGCCGGTATTGCGCCCACTGTAACTGGGACGGCATGGAAAGCTGCCCGGAATGTGCCGGCGAAACCAGGGTAGGCGTCCGTTTCTGTGGGCATTGTTCCACGGACGTCAAGATCTTTGAGGATACACGCTCCCTTCTAAGCCGGGTCCGCGAATACCGGCGCCAAAAGGATTTCGCACGCATCCGGGATGTGGTTGATGCCACCAAACGGTTTCAACCCAGGGGTGCCAAGGGGCTGGAACTGGTTCAGGAAATCCTCGAACTGGGGGAAACCGCCACGTGGGCGATGAAGCGCAAGGATGAATTGTCACAAGCCATCACCTCCAGCCTTGACCGGCAGAACTACGAGGAAGTGCGTGATCACATCAATGAATACGGACTACTCGATGACGGGCCCGAGTACAAGGCGCTGCGGGTGGAACTGCCCTGGCGTATTGCCGGGCGAAAAATCATCGCGCTTCGCGCGGAACTGGAACATACACGGCAACTGATTGTTGATAAAAAACCCGGGCAGGCCCGGCTCCGTCTTGCCGATATTGAAAACAGTATCCTGTCACTCGGCCAATTGGAATCCCAATACCCCGCCCTCAAAGGCGTGCTCATACACGAGGGGTCTCTCTCGGGTATTGAGCCTGGATCCTATGCCAAGGCGGTTGTTTCCCTCTCCTCCAGCATCGAACAGGTGAAGGTGGAATTGGAATCCATTGCCACGTCAATTGAACGCCTGGTTGAGTCGGCAACCGCCGCGCTGCAGGCGCAGGACTATCAAGGGTGTCTGAAAATTTGTGCCGATATGCAACGGCTCTCCCTGGAGCCTTCGCCCGTTGACGCCCTGGCAGAAAAGGCCGCGCGGCTGAATGAACAGATCTCCCGTCTTCTGATGCGGGCTGAGGATGCCTTGCGAAATGGCGACCTTGTCTCTGCGGAACGGGCCACCCGTAACGTGCTTGACCAGTTCAAAAGGGACTCCCTCCCGGCCCTCAACCTTCTGGATCAGATCCAAAAAGTCCAGCGGAGGCGCAGTGCGCGCCGGATAGCGTTGACGCTGCTGGTGGTAGCGGTTCTCTATGTTCTCAGCATTGGTCCCGCCTTCCACCTCATGCTTGCCGGCAAACCTGTTCCGGTGAGCACACGGGAGGCCATGCGCACCTTCTATCAGCCAGTTTACTGGTTGCATGCCCGCACGGCGCTGCGAATTCCGCTGGAGCAATACGCCCGCCACTGGGACGCCACCATTTTCGATGCTCGCTAGCGTGGTGCATTGGAAGGTGGTTTCCAATGGGTTGGGGTGGGGCCGCCTCAATCCTTCGGATTCACCTCGTGTTTGCGAACCAGACGCTGCAGGTAGGCCCGCTCGATCTGGGCTTCGCGCGCGGCGCGGGATATGTTGCCCCCGTTCCGCTCCAGAAGTTTGACGATGTAGTCTTTTTCAAAGTCACCGACCAACAGGTTTTTGGCCTGCTTGAACGGCAGATCAGCCGGGGCTGCCATCCCGGACTCACGCTCCGTCATGCCCATACGCCCCAGTGTGAGACAGGCTCCCAGATCCATTGCGCCCTCCGACCCGCGGACTGCCATTTCCACGACGTTCCGCAGTTCCCGGGCATTGCCAGGCCAGTCATGCTGACGGAAGAGGTCCATGCTTTTTTCAAATTCCGACCAGATCTTGACATCGTCGGAACCTGTCAGATCCTTGAGAATACAACGCACAAGCGTCGGAATGTCGTCTTTCCTTTGCCGTAGCGGCGGCAGTTCGATCCTCACAATCGTAAGCCGGTAATACAGATCCTCCCGGAACCGGCCCTCGCGCACCTCCTGTTCCAGGTTCCGGTTTGTGGCGGCAATCACCCGTACATCCACCGGTCGCATGGTATTCGCCCCGAGTCGCCGTACTTCCTTCTTCTCCAACACCCGCAGCAGTTTGGGCTGTAGCGATAAATCCAACTCGCCAATTTCATCAAGGAACACGGTTCCCCCATGAGCCGACTCAAAGGCGCCCACCCGCTCGGTCCCCGCGCCTGTAAACGAACCCTTGGCATGACCAAACAACTCGCTTTCAATCACCCCGGTGGCGAGCGCCGCGCAGTCAATGATCACAAAAGGCTGCTTGCTGCGCGGACTGTGCGCATGCAATGCCTCCGCCAGAAGTTCCTTGCCGGTCCCCGTCTCACCCTGAATCAAAATGGCCGCATCGGTCCGGGCATATTTCTCTGCCAGATGAAACACCCGGCGCATGGCCGCACTGCCCCCGTTCAGCCGTCCGAAACGATCATGCTCACTCAGGGGATAGGACATGGTTTCCTGCAGCGGGCTGAATACCATGCGGGTTTTCCCCAGTTGAAATTCCACCCCCTGCGAGAGATATATCTCGCATACACGGATGCCCTGAACCATTGTTCCATTGGTGCTCCCGAGATCGCGCAACAGGAATCCATCTTCGCGCTGATGAATCTCGCAATGCCGGCGTGAGGCCGCCTCATCCGTCACAATCAAGTCATTCTGTGATCCCGCACCGATGGTAAACACATCCTTGTCGATCGGGACTTCACGTCTCTGTCCGTTGCCGTTGATGATCAGCAGTTTCGCCCTTTTTAATAACAGGGACTGTGGAGCCCGTCGGGGGGGCAGCACAACCGTTTGTAACCCTCCCCTGACGGGGCGCTTGATCGTTGTGTCACTCATGGTCAAAAGCTACCCACTCCGTGTTTCCCCGTCAATTTTAATCTGCATACAGCACTATGCACCACCTCTCTTAACTGCATATTGCGCAACACACATTCGACGTCCCCGATGGGCGTCATGAAAAATCATCACTAGCATTCCATTGAAATCGTAATCGTAATCGTAATCTTAATTTTAATCCATTGCACCAGAAGGGATTACGATTACGATTACGATTAAGATTACGAGCAGAGAAAGGCTGGGGACAGGTTCTGATTTTTGACGCATGGCACGACTTGTGCTCATCATGAGGGTACCGAAAAGGAGACTTATGACAACTACTGACAAGAGAGAAGATATCGTCCAGTCGTCGGTGATGCCAGACGACATTGAGACGGTCAAGACGCTGAATCAGGCCTACGAAAAAATGACCCATCAGGTACGCCAGGCCATTGTGGGTCAGGATGCGGTTGTGGAGCAGGTACTTGTGGCCATCTTCTGCCGCAGCCATGCGCTTCTGGTGGGGGTTCCCGGCCTCGCCAAGACCCTGTTGGTGAGCACCCTGTCCAAAGTCATGCACCTGACGTTCAAACGTGTTCAGTTCACCCCGGATCTGATGCCGGCCGACATTACCGGAACGGATGTTCTTGAAGAGGACCGTACTACCGGCAAGCGCGCCTTCCGATTTGTCCACGGCCCCCTGTTTGCCAACATGGTATTGGCTGACGAAATCAATCGTACGCCGCCCAAGACGCAGGCGGCGCTGCTTGAGGCCATGCAGGAACGGATTGTCACCGTGGGCGGTAGCGACTTCAAGCTGCCCGACCCGTTTTTTGTGCTCGCCACGCAGAACCCCATTGAGCAGGAGGGGACTTACCCTTTGCCGGAGGCCCAGTTGGACCGGTTCATGTTCATGATCAAG
>JBIKMI010000306.1:0-3416 GCA_044359285.1 Kiritimatiellia bacterium | reverse complement strand
TCGCCCGCTCTCTACCCTCTTCTTCTCCGTCCCCGCCGCCAAAATGCGAATTGCTGAGCCTCGCCATTTTCCGCCCTTTGCAGACCAGACGCAACGCATGCGGCTGGTCGAGTTTCCAGCAGGGTGAAGTCTTTTTGCTCTATCAGCAACCCAGGACTTTAATCAAGTCTTCCCGGCCGGCCAGCACCAGGGCTTCGCGCGCCTTCCGGTGGAACTTGGAATCGTGGCAGAGGAGCAGGGCGCGCTGCAGGGCTTTGTCACTATCGGTCCGGGCCACATAGACCGCTTCGCCCGTCATGGGGTCATGGCCCGTGTAGAACATGGCGGCGGCGATCGTGAGGGGGGCCGGATAGAAGTCCTGGACCTGTTCGGCGCGGATGTTCTCTTTTTTAAGGTAGAGCGCCAGTTCAATCATATCCGCCAGGGTGCAGCCCGGATGACCGCTGACAAAATATTCAATTACCTGCTGGGTCTTGCCGGCCGCCCGGTCCGCCTCCTTGAACCGTTTGACAAAGTGGCGATAGGCCTGCAGGCCGGGTTTGCGCATCAGGCGCAGGACATTCGGGGTGATGTGTTCCGGTGCGATTTTCAGGCGGCCGCAGACATGATGGCGGGCCAGTTCGTCGATGAAACCCCGTGAATCCTGCGCCAGGGCGAGATCGAACCGGATGCCGCTGGTGATGAAGACGTGGTTGACGCCGGGGAGCGAGCGGGCGGCGCGAAGCAGTTCAAGCTGGGGCGAGGCATCGGTAATCAAGTTGGGACAGAGTTCGGGCGACAGACAGCTGGGCCGCTTACAGTTCGCACCATGGCGGCTGCAGGAGGTGCCATACATATTGGCGGTCGGTCCCCCCAGATCACTGACCGTGCCGTGGAAATCCGGGGAGGTGGCTAGCTGCCGGATCTCGTCCAGAATCCCCTTGCGGCTCCGGGAATGAATCGTTTTTCCCTGATGCGAGGCAATGGCGCAGAATGCGCAGGAGCCGTAACAGCCACGGTGGGTCGTTACGGAGTCCTTGATCATGTCATAGGCCGTGATGCGTTTGCCGGCATAAGAGGGATGCGGCTTTCGGGTAAAGGGCAGGGCGTAAAGGGTGTCGAGTTCGTGGGTGTCGAGCGGGGCGGCGGGGGGGTACACAACGAGCTGGCGGTCACCCTGGGCCTGCACGAGCGTGTGCGGGGCATCCGTGGCGGCGTTTAAAAGCACCATGCGGGTCATGGCATTGAACGCGATCTTTCCTTCCGGAGTGGGGGCGGAGACGGATTCGAAAGAGGTGAGATGTGAGACGTGAGACGTGAGGGAGGGGGATTCTGAATTCTGAATTCTGGATTCTGAATTCTTTCTTATGATTTCCGCCGTGCCGGGGATGCCGGAGAGCGACTCGTTTTTATCCAGCCGGCCAGCCACTTCTGCAATGGCCCGTTCACCCATTCCGTACACCAGCAAGTCAGCCTTGGAATCAAAAAGAATCGAGCGTTTAACGCTGTCCGTCCAATAGTCATAGTGGGGAAAGCGCCGTAGTGATGCCTCCACCCCTCCGATGATGACAGGGATTCTTCCTGATTCTTTATTCTGAATTCTGGATTCTGGATTCTGGATTCTGTCTTTAAACGCTTGTCTAACCCGCGTGACATAGACGATCGTGGCATTGGGCGGGCGGAGGTCGCCCTGACCTTCGGGCAGATAGGCATCGTCCCTGCGGCGCTTACGCATGACGGTCAGGCGCGCGAGTTGACTATCGAGGTTTCCGGCTGTCACGCCCCAGAAGAGACGGGGCGGGCCCAGAACGCGGAACGCCTCGACATCATTTGCGTCGGGCGCGGCAATGATGCCGACCCGATAGCCGCAGGCTTCCAAGTGGCGCCCGATCAGGGCTGCCCCGAAAGAGGGATGATCCACATAGGCGTCGCCGGTTACCAGAATGACATCGCATTGGGCCCACCCTCGCTGTTGCATTTCGCGGCGCGACATCGGGAGGGGCTGGGGAGTTGTTGATCGTGTATGGTTCATGAGGAAAAGACTTCACCACTGATCTTCACTGATTTACACTGATGTAAAGACGATAAGATTTTGAACAGAAGCACGCGAAGATCGCGAAGGGTAAATGTGCCGCGATTTTTATGTCTGGCGAGTACCCCAGACAGAAAAATCGCGGCACGACTTCCGTGAAGAATATAAAATAATAAAAAATCTGGGAGTACAGTTAGGGGTGGGGATTGATCATATTCACAGAAGAACCGTTGCGGGAATTTATGCGGAGTACTCGCCGCATAAATTCCCGCAACATTCTCTTTTCTTCGCGGGCTTTGCGGGCTTCTGTTCAAACTCTTCTCGTCTTCTCTCTGGATTAGTGTCAATTAGTGAAGATCAGTGGTGAAATCTTCTTTTCGCGACTTCGTGGCTTCGCGTGAGACGCTTTATTTTTCTATTTTTCTCTTCTTCGCGGCGAATTCCGGGGCTTCCTTGATGCAGGTGCCCAAAATGGAGAGCGACTTCTTGAACAGTTTCCACCCTTCCCGCTTCAACTCCAGTGGATCTTCGCCCACATCCGCCCAACCGGGTGTGGTCAGGTCATCCGGCGGAATGGCCACCTTGTCCCAATTGTGGAAAAGCCGGCCCCAGGGACTATGGAGAATATCATGCACCAACTTCTGGTGGGTCGGATACCAGAAGGAATCATGGTAAATCACGCTGGCGATGTAGGCCCAAGGGGCTAGAATGGTCTTCAGCGACCACTCGATGGGCTTGCGAAGGGGGCCCCAATAGATTTTATGCTGCATTTTGCTGGCAAAGGTCATTTTCTTGAAAGGACCGACGAAATTCCAGTTTTCCTTCAAAGCGTCAGGATCTCCCACAATCTCGATATCACGAATGTCGCCGCAGCCAAGCCCGGCATCATGAGCCAATCTGATAAATTTAATATCTTGTAAGGGGTTGAATCCCATAAGTTTAGCTGCGACAGCATCAATGGCAACCTGATCCGATGAAGCGAGAATCACGTTCTTGACATACGGGATCATACAGCGCGGGCCGGGGCCATCTCCGGCGAAGGTGCCGTCCATGACCGCAAAGATGCCGGGATGGATCTTCTGCTGAATCCTTAGCAAATCCACAAGTGTCTCGTGGATAACTGGATGTGTCCAATGGCGGTGCTCGTTGAGCAGGCCGCCGAAGGCATTTTTCATGGCGCCGGTGGTGGTAGTGAAAACGTGGGTTTTAACCGTAGGGAGGTGAATGATGTTTTCCCCGATAAACCGTTTTGGAATCATGAAGCCATTGGGGTATACCTCGTTGAGGCAGAGGAACTTGTCGGCGATAGAGCCAACGGCATCCCGCACATTGATCCAGGGCTCGTTGCCCTCATAAAGGTGCACGTTTCTGAGGCCATGCGCCTGAACGACGTTCAGTTGCTTGT
>JBIKMI010000056.1:0-12613 GCA_044359285.1 Kiritimatiellia bacterium | reverse complement strand
AACATCCAGTTCAATTTGAACAGAAGCCCACGAAACTCGTGAAAGGCAGGGTTTCTTCCTGCCGCCAAGGGCGGCACGAAAACCATATCTTTGCGGTCTTCGCGTGCTTCTGTTCAAAACTCTTCTTCCGATTTCATCCGCGTTTCCGGAGAACAGGGTGCTAACGTTTAACGCGCGCGTTACCCTGCCAGATGCTCCAGATCTGTTCTTCATCAGCCGGTTGCCCGTAGTCCGTCAGAACCGTCGTGGCAAAGGCCCCGCTCGCCCAGCCGAACTCGATCCACTTCTGTGGCGCCCACCCCTTGAGGATGGCATACAGCATTCCGCCCACAAAGCCATCCCCGCCGCCAATCCGGTCCAAGACCCCGATCTCCCGCGGCTCCACCACATGCCATTCGTCGCCCGCCAGCATGACGGCCCCCCACAAATGCTGCTGGGCACTGATGACCTCACGCAACGTCGTGGCAAAAACGGAGGCATTCGGGTAGGCCACCCGGACACGTTCGATCATCCCCTTGAATCCCACCATCTTTGCGGCCAGTCCTTTCCCCCCGGCTTCCGGCCCCTCAATCCCGAGGCAAAGCTGGAAGTCCTCTTCGTTCCCGACCAGGATATCGGAAACGCTGGCAATTTCGCTGAAGATACTCCGCAATTCCTTTTCCCGGTTTTTCCAGAACGACGCGCGGTAGTTCAAGTCAAAGGAGATGCGGGTGCCGTGCTTTTTCGCAGCACGGGCGAGAGCCAGACAGAAGGCGCCGGTTTCCGGCGACAGCGCGCCCACCAATCCGGACAAATGCACAATCTGCACCCCCTCTTTACCGAAGATCCGATCCAGATCGAAATCCTTCACGTTCAGCGTGCGTCCAACCTCACCTGCGCGGTCATTGTACACGCGCGGTCCACGCGACCCGTACCCGCTATCAGCGATGTTGATCTGGTGCCGGTAGCCCCACGGCCCGTCCTGTACCACCTCCTTGCCCTCATAGTGCATGTGCCGGCTGGCCAGGTTGTCCTTGATAATCTGGGCCATCGGGCTGTCCTTGACAAAGGTGGTCAGGATTTTGACCGGCAGCCCGAGATACGACGCCACGCTGGCCACATTGGTCTCGGCACTGGTGGCCTGCAATGTGAAGGCCGTGCTGCAATGCACCGGCTGCCCGTTGAGCGGAGTCAGGCGGAGCCCCATGCTGGTGGGGACAATCAGTGAATACATGAACTCTTTTTTCAATTCGATCTTCATGATGTGAACCTTTCTTTAATTACTTCGTTACCGGGAAAACAAGTTTGATATGCCGTGCGTAAAAGTTGGCTTCCACATTACGTTCCACACTGCCCCGGTGCGTCGCCAACGCATTCAGGAACCGGTCGCCCATTTCTGCCGCCACCTTATAACCGACATGCAAGAGCTGCCTGAGATTGGGGTTATAGCCGGGCACCATCTGGTCGTGACGCAACGCCGCCACAAATGCGGCACTGTTCCATTGCGCCACCTGTTCAGCCGAAGGCAGCGCCTTACGGTCAATGTCGATCACTTCGGCATACGGCCCGCACAGTTCATCAAACCGGCCGAGCGCCGCCGTGTAGACCTCCTTGGCAATCACCAGCCCATCGCCGCCCGCCTCCGCCAGTCCGATCACTTCCTCGAGCCAGGTCGTACCGGCCGTCTTCAAGTGCAGTCCGGCGCCGGTTTTCTGCAGGATTTCCCGGATCAGGCCATAAATCTTGAATTTATCACTTCCCGAATGGACGCTCAGCTTCAGGTTGGCCGGCAGGTTGAAGCGTTGACAGGCGAGCCGGATCACGGCCACATCCGCCTCAAACTCACGGGCGAACTGCGTCACGTCCCCGACATAGTCCACCCCCTTGTTAAAGCGACCGGAGAAACGCGGGGCGATCGTCTGGGCCGGGATCCCCTCATCCGCGATAGCCGCGAGAATCAGCAGCAACTCGGGCGGTGTTTGCGGTGTCATGGTTTCATCCATGGACACTTCCGTCACAAATTTTCCGGCCCCTTTCTGCGCCTCGATTTTACGGTAAATCCGGCCGGCCTCCTGGATGGCAAACAGATATTTCCCGGCCACCCGTTCAAGCAGGTCATGGGTAATCACCAGCGGTGTGGCGAGCCCTGCGACCGGCAACTCCCCGCACCAGCTGCTGTATTTTCCCACGAACGCCTTGACGGCGGCGGGCTCGGCGGCCGTCCCGATCGCGCTGGCGACATCCAACGTGAAAAAATCGCTGGAGGAAATAAACCCATCCACCGTTTTAAAGTTGATGTGGTCGGCATCTACAAAGTAAGGAAAAGACCAACCCTTGGCTGCCACAGCCGCATCGGCCGCCTGGCGCACACTCGGAGGCTCGGTATGGATGATGGAGTGTTCGCGGAATGACTTGTTCCAGACCGGCGAGACTTCAATCCCCTCTTCCCGGGCGCGGAGTAAGGCCGTCAACTGGGCATTCCCCTCCCGTGCAAAACGATCGCCCACACCCATGGTAAATTTCGGTAGTTTCATCTGCATTGAGCTCTCCTTTATAATCGCATCCTTTAGAAATTAAAAATTGTTTTTAAATATTTTGCGCCCGTCGCCGTTTGTTTCACAAAATCCTATCTCCCGAGAAACCGGAGCGGGTTGTCACGCCCGAGCCGTAGCAGGTCTGCTTCAGACAAATCGCTCCATGATCGTAACCAGGCCATACAGTCCGCCATAGTGGCAGAGGAGCCGGCCAGGGAAGACCCGTTCGCCAAAGCAATCCGGCCGGATGGCTCACTGACAAGCTCAGTCCCCATCCAGGTATAGCGGCCGGGTGGCAGTCCCGCAATCGGTGCCGCATCGCTGGTCACGATGCACCGGTCAAGCCCTTTGGCACGTAACGCCACGGACACAAACTCCCTGGGCAAGTGGTGGCCGTCCGTGATCAGCAGTGCGGACAAGCGGTCCTGGGCCAACTGGCACCAGATCGGGTTCGGATGCCGGGGCAACGTGTTCGGGATGCCGTTTCCCAGATGGGTGCACCCGCGGGCGCCCGCCTCAACCGCCCGGTCAATGCTCGCCCCATCGGCAACATGATGTCCAATCAGAACCACCACGCCACGGGAAACCGCATGTCTGATCAGGGCTTCGGCCCCTTCAACTTCCGGAGCCACCGTCAGCAAGGCGATGTGCCCCTTTGCCAGCGCCAGCCAATGGTCCAGCAGCTGCGTGTCCGGCTTCCTCAGGAGTGACGCCTGATGGGCACCCCGGCCGTCGAGCGATAAAAAAGGCCCTTCCAGATGAACCCCGAGCAGGTGGGGCCGAAGATCCGGCTCCTCCATCGCGGCAGCCAGAACGGGTAGATTTTCCTCATACCGCGCCAGTTCGGCGGTGACGATCGTGGGGCAGTAGGCGGCCGTCCCCCGCTTAACCAGATCCAGGGTCGCCCGGCGTACACCCGCCACCGTCAGGCCGGGGGAGGTAAAATCCACCCCCGCATGACCATTAACCTGTAGGTCGACCCAGCCATCCGGCACAACATGGTTCATCGGCTTCTTGCTCATGAATGGCTCTTCATGACTTCGTCAACCGCCGCCTCAAACACCACCACGGACTCACGCAAGGCATCTTCATCAATGCTGAGCGGAGGCGCAATCTTGATGCACTCCCCTGCAATTCCCACCGGGGCGAACATCATCAACCCACGATACAGACAGGCGAGGTTGATCTTCAGCGCCAGAGCCGGATCCGGCGTCCGGGTTCCCGCCTTGACCGCCTGGATACCGGCGACCATACCCTTGCCATGACAGCAGCCCAACACGGACGGATAGCGCTCCTGAATGCGGCGCAGTTCGGCCACAAACCAGCTCCCCAACCGCTCCGCACGCTCCACCAGCTTCTCATCCTTGAGCACCTTCAAGTTGGCAATGGCCGCCGCGACGGCCAGCGGCGACGCAGAATGGGTCGAGGTCATGGAGCCCGGAGGGTAGAGGGACATGATGTCCTTGCGCCCGATCACCGCCGCGATCGCCAACGAAGAGGAGATGCCCTTGCCGCAGGCAATCAGGTCGGGCGTGATCCCGTAATGCTGGAAGCAGAATAGTTTGCCCGTCCGGCCAAACCCGGCCTGAACCTCATCCATGGTAAGCACGATATCGTGTTCACGACAGAAGGCAGCCATTTTCCGGGCATACTCCACTGGCAGGAAATCAGGGCCAACCCCCTGATAGCTCTCCACCATCACGCCGGCGATCTCTTTCGGGGTGACACCCTTCTCTTTCAACGTCTTCAGGAACAGGTCAAAGGAGACATCCTGGTTCTTATACCCATCCGGGAAAGGCACCTGCACAAACGACGCATCCAACTCGCCCATCCAGATTTTCAACTTCGCCATGCCGCCCGCCAACTGCGCTCCCATCGTACGCCCATGGAAGGCATTGCTGAAGGTGACCATATATTTCTTGCCCGGCCCGTGTTTCTCAAGGGCATAGGTCTTGGACAGCTTGATACAGTTTTCCGTGGCTTCGCTCCCCGTGCTGAGCAGGAAGGCCATGTAATTATCCGGATCCGGAGACAGATCGCCCAGCATCTTGACCAGGGTGGCCCGCCCTTCATGCGGAAACACGTAGGTGGCCAGCAGGGGGCGGTCCAGTGCTTCACGAATGGCTTTGCAAATAGCGGGATGCCCATGCCCCGCATTGGTGATCAAAACCCCGGACGACCAGTCGATCCACCGGTTTCCCCAGCGGTCCGAGATGGTGGCGCCTTCGGCCTTGTGCCAGATAATCGGCGGTTGACCGGCCATTGAACGCGGCTCGGAAATTCGCAAAGATTCGAATATCGGCAACGATTCCGGCACCGGAATCGCCGTGCAAATTGCCCGGAACTTTGTGTTTACATGTGGAACAACAACTGGAGTCAGACTATATTCAGCCATAATTACTTCCTTCTTGCTTCAACGTGCGGTTGATCACCATAGACAATATTCACCCATTCCCCATCGGCCACAATCGATAGACGTGCCGCCTCCACGACCAGTTCATTGATGTAACTGTTGGCCGGAGTGGCGAGCAGCCCGGCCGCATCAACCTCACGAATGAGCTCGCGACGCTTCGGCAAGGCTGTTGTTTCAGGAAGACTCACCGTCTCGTTTTCAATCCGGCTCATGGTCTCGATGCTGGCGGCCACCGACGCATACCCGTAACCAACCGGCTTATAACCCGCCCCTTCCCAGGGGACCAGCCGATAGAAGTCAGGGCTGACATAGTTGTAGCGCGTCCCCGCGCAGCCGATCTCCTCAAGGTAATTGTGGCGCACCCCACGATCCTGGTCATTATGCTGGATCATACCCGTCCGGTCTTTCCCCTCGCAGTACATCAGCAACCCCTGATCATTGCTGCCCGCGGCGGCATCCGGATACCCCAACCCGTCACTCACCGTCAGGAGGGCCCCGTTCTCATAACGGATCCGGCCATTGGCCCAGAGATAGCCCTCTTTCCCGTTGGGGAACAGGCCCTTGACGCCCGAGACGGACACCGAAACCGGCTTGAGCCCGGTGATGAAATAGACCAGATCAACATAGTGGCAACCCACATAGACGAAGGGATCAGTCTTGTCGCAGGTGAACCAGTTCTGAAAATTGGAATGCCGGTAATAGTAGGGCTCATACAATTTGGCATCGCCCATTTTGAACTCACCGAACTGCCCCAACGCATACTGGCGCTTGGCCATCAGCGAGCGGACATCGAACCGCTTGTGATACTCAACGCCCACAAACAAGCCCCGCTCCAGGGCCAGCTTCTCAATCTCCACCGCCTGAATATAGGACAGGACCAGCGGCTTGACGCAGAGCACATGCTGCCCCTTCATGAGGGCCGCTTTCACAATCTCATAATGGAACTGGTCCGGTACCGCCACAATCACGGCCTGACGGGGCGCCAGCGCGGCCAACCGCTCATTAAAGAGCGCAGGGAACATCCGGTCCGGCGGTTCGGTCAGGGGCGGATACGCTTCAAAATCCTGCCCGGGAAACGCCTCCTTGAGTTCGCGACTCTCTTTGAGCGCCTTTAGCGGAGCACTGTTCAACGCACAAACCTCGATCCGGCCGACAACACCCACCCGTTGCAGGTGATACACTGAAGGGAGGATCAGATCATTGGTGATCATGCCCCCGCCCACAATCATGACATCCAACTTCACGCGCTCACTCATTCATAACTCCTTTGTCAAACTGATGGGCATACTACATCAAATCGCCGTCAATAAGTCAAACTCATTCGTATGAGGTATGGAAGATGATTGAAACGCACTCATGCGCCGGCGGTGACGACGACCCGCCAGACGCAGGCAAACGACGTCCCCGGCTCCAGCATGATCAGGCCGGGTTTATTCATCA
Source organism: Kiritimatiellia bacterium (assembly GCA_044359285.1). Classification (GTDB taxonomy): domain Bacteria; phylum Verrucomicrobiota; class Kiritimatiellia; order CAIKKV01; family CAITUY01; genus JAABPW01. The sequence goes on along the minus strand of JBIKMI010000056.1, from coordinate 6,247 downwards.
GTTCGCCCTCGTGGCTGGCCGGATCGGCATGGCCATACCAGGGCTCAATGCACACAAACGGGGCGCCGGGCTTGGCCCAGATGCCCAGATCAGGATAGCCGGAAAATTCAACCGTCACCCGGCGCGGATGCCGTCGTGAACACAGGCTGACCTTCTGTGATTTGATTTTTAGAAAAATCAAGGCATCGCGGTCAAACAAGTCGCGCCGGAGTGGCAGGACGCTTTTGTTTGAGAGGATCCGCTCTGTTTTACCGGACAACAGCCCGTTGGCGTCGAGCAGATGGGTGTCCAGCCGTTCCGCCTTTTCAAACTTCAAGGCGTAGTCCTCCACCTTGTCCCTCGCCCCCCAGGTCAAGGCAAACCCCGGATGCTCACCAATGGAAAACGGCATGACCGTGGCCCCGGTATTGGTCACCTCCGTGGTGACCTCCACAGTGCCCCCCGACAGGCGATAGTGGCGGACCAGTGAGAATTCGAAGGGATACTGCTTCCGGGTGGCAGGCGATGCCTGGAGCCGGTACGACAAGGAACTATCCGAGGCGTCCAACAACTCGAAGTCCGTATCCCGGGCAAAGCCGTGAGGAGCCATCTCGTAGTCGCGCCCCTCGTAGCGATACCGACCGCGGGCGAGCTTGCCTACAATGGGGAAGAGCAGCGGGGCATGCCGGGGCCAGATGGCCGGATCCGCCTGCCAGAGATATTCCGTGCCATCCGCTCCTTTTAACCCGCACATCTCCGCGCCATGACGTTTGACCGTCACCGACATCAGTGAATTTTTAATCGTATTCTGCATCTATCACTCCTCCGGTCCGTTTTGAAGCCAAAGGGGTTAATTGAACCTATTTTGAAACCAACGTCGAGCCAGAACCTTGGATTTCCATTGGCACGGTTTTCCGCTATGCTTTGCAACCCATGACCATGAAGGCTCAAATAAAGGCGCTGGCCGCAGATCTCGGATACCACTCCTGCGGGATCACCGGCATGCAACCGTTTGAGGATTATCAGACGGCGCTCATGCGACTCTCCACCCGCTTTCCGGATGCCGCCTCGCTCTACCAGCGCATGGAGCGCCGCATCAACCCCGCCGCCTTTGCGCCCTGGGCAAAATCCATTATCGTCGCCATCCGGCGTTATGGGAAATATGATCTCCCCGACCCGATCACCCGCCACATCGGGCGCAACTATCTCTGTGACCGGCGTATCGGGGCGTGCCCGGATCATACCCTGCCAAAACGCATGAAACAGGGCCTGATCGCGCTGGGGCACCGCGTCAAGGTCGGCGGGATCCCCTGCCGCGAAGCCGCGGTGCGCGCCGGGCTTGTTCAAATCGCCCGCAATGGATTTGCCTACGCCGACGGGTGCGGTTCATGGGTGAATATCGAGGCGTGGCTGATTGATGCCGAACTTGAGCCCGACAGCCCTTCCGCACTGGGGGCACCCTGCCCACCCGGTTGCCGGGCCTGCCTGGACGCCTGCCGGACTTGCGCCCTGACAGAGCCCTATGTGGTGGACATGAAACGCTGCATTGCCTACCTGACGTATGAGGAGGGGCAGCCGATCCCTGATGAATTGTGGAATAAAATGGGCCCCTGGATCTATGGCTGCGACGACTGCCAGAATGCCTGCCCGCTGAACCACGGCACATGGGAGTGCCGTGAACCGGCGCCTTGGATTGAGGCCGTTGCCAGCCAGCTGACGCCCGAGGCGCTTGCCACGATGGATGCGGAAACCTACCAGAAGCTGGTCTACCCGCTCTTCTGGTACATTTCCGAAACCGATCTGGAGCGCTGGCACCGCAATGCCCGCCGGGCGTTACAGGCCGCTCGCGCGCCGGGCTGATTCAACGGTATTATAGAGCAACATCGTGATCGTCATGGGCCCCACCCCGCCGGGCACCGGCGTGATCATGCTCGCCTTGGCCATGCAACCGTCAAAGTCGGCATCCCCCACCAACCGGAAGCCCGCCTTCTTGGTGGCGTCTTCAATCCGGTTCACCCCGACATCAATCACCACGGCACCCTCACGGATCATGTCGGCGGTCACCGTATTCGGCCGCCCCGCCGCCGCAATGACAATATCGGCCTGCCGGGTATAGTGCGCAATGTTTTTGGTCTTGGTATGACACACCGTTACCGTCGCATTGCCAAGCGGCCCTTTCGCCATCAACATATTGGCGAGGGGCTTGCCGACAATGTTACTGCGCCCGACGATGACGGCATGGGCGCCTTCGGTTTTCACCCCGCTCCGGACCAGCATCTGCAACACCCCATGGGGGGTGCAGGGCAAAAAGGCCTTTTCACCCACCACCATCCGCCCGACATTGGTGGGATGGAACCCATCAATATCCTTATCAGGATCAATGGTGAGCAAAACCTCGCTCTCATTCAGATGCTTAGGCAGGGGCAGCTGCACGAGGATGCCGTTGATTTTAGGATCCGCATTCATCTTGCGGATCAGCGCCAGCAGCTGGGCCTGGGTGGCATCCGCCGGGAGCCGGTTGTCGTCGGAGAAAATCCCGATCTCATGACAGGCCTTTTCCTTGGCCGTCACGTAGGAGCGGGACGCCGGATCATCACCCACCAGAATCACGCCCAGGCCGGGAACAATCCCCTTCTCCTTCAACTGCCTGATCTCAACCGCCAGTTCTTCACGAATCTGCCGGGCAATCTCTTTTCCATCAATAATTTTTGCGGTCATAATGTCCTTGGATTTAAAACAGTCCCTTGACCCGGCCGGTCTCCACATCGATATCAATATTGTTGAATGCCGGCTCCGAGGCGGTGCCCGGCATCAACTTGATCTCACCCGACACCGGCACCACAAAGCCTGCCCCCCGGTAGACCAGCATGTCGCGGATCGGCAGGGTCCACCCCTTGGGCCGGCCCTTGAGCGTAGGATCATGCGAGAGGCTGAGGTGCGTCTTCACCATGCAGGTCCCCATCGCCGCCGTGGCGGGGTCCTTTTCGAACTTCACCACTTTCGCCAGGGCCTCATCACTGTAGGTCACCCCATCGGCCCCGTAGATCTCCTTGGCGATCAGCTCAATCCGCTGCCGGTGCGGGGTGGAAAGATCATAGAGGAACTTGAAGTTATTCTTCTCATTGGCGGCGGCCACGACCACTTCAGCCAGCTCACGGGCCCCTTCGCCCCCCTTGAGCCAATGCTGGGAAAGTGCCGCATAGGCCCCGTGCGCTTGCGCGATTTTCTTTACCAACGCCACTTCAGCCGGCGTATCCGTATAAAAGCTGTTGATACAGACCACCGGACGCACACCGGATTTCTTGATGATTTCGATGTGGGCAATGAGGTTCTCGCATCCCTTTTCAAGCAAGCCGAGGTTCTCCTTGGTATAGGCCTCGTCCAGCTTGACACCGGGTTTGACGGCCGGTCCCCCGCCGTGCATCTTGAGCGCGCGGATCGTGGCGACCAGCACCACCGCATCCGGCTTCAAGCCGGAGAAGCGGCATTTCAGGTTCCAGAATTTTTCATACCCGATATCCGCGGCAAACCCGCTTTCCGTGACATGATATTCCGCCAGGCGTGTGCCGATCTCGTCGGCGATAATGGAGCTCTGCCCGATGGCGATGTTGGCAAACGGACCGGCATGCACGAAGATCGGCTGACCTTCAACCGTCTGCACCAGCGTGGGATGAATCGCATCGACCAGCCAGGCCGCCATCGCCCCGTCCACCTTGAGATCGGCCGTGGTTACTTCTTTACCGTCCTTGTCATACGCCAGCACCATCTTCGCCAGACGCTGCCGCAGATCCTTGAGATCCTTGGAGACGGCCAGGATGGCCATGACTTCACTGCCCACGGAGATCTGGAACCCGGAATCCATCTCAAAGCCGTCCATCTTGCCGCCACGCCCGATGGTGATGTTGCGCAGACTCTGGGCGCAAAAGTCGATACACCACTTCACGGTCACGCGGGCGGGATCGATATTCAGGCGCCGGATGCCGGTTTTAACCAGACGGGCATCATCATAGTTCTGCTCATGCTGCATGCGGGAGGTCAAGGCCACCATCGCCAGATTGTGCGCGTTGGTAATGGCGTCAATATCCCCCGTCATGCGGATGGAAAAAGGAGCCAGGGGAATACACTGGGCCAACCCGCCGCCGGCCGCAGAGCCCTTGATGTTGAACGTCGGCCCGCCACTAGGCTGCCGGATCGCGCCCGTGACCCTCTTGCCCAGCACCGACAGTCCTTCAATCAATCCGATGGTGGTGGTGGTCTTGCCTTCGCCCAACGGGGTGGGCGTGATCGCCGTGACATCAATATACTTGCCCACCGGCCGGGAGCCGATACGCTCCATGACTGCGCGCTGATCGACTTTCGCCAGCTGCCGGCCCATCATGATCACTTCACTTTCGTGAAGCCCCAGCTCTGACGCCAGTTGCATCACCGGTTTCATCGTCTGCTCGGCGGCTTCCGCCACCTGCCAGTCCTTCATTTTCGTCGGGTCCAATATGGGTCTTGTCATAAATAGTCCTTTATTTCACTCAACTAATTTGCCTTCGCGATGGGCCATGATGAATTCAACACCGAACATGTCCTCGCCCGTTAACAGCGCCCGGGCCATCTTAAAGGACTCGGACGAGGTGTCCACGGCCGCCAGGATCTTGGCATTCATTTGCAGGGGATCGAGGATCCCGCTGTCGCCCCCGGCCTCCACCACCATCCAGGTGAAAACCTGATTGATGAGCTTGCGCGCCGGCATGCCGAACGACACATTGCTCAACCCGCCGGAGATATGGATTTCAGGGCCATAAGTCTTGCGGATGGCCGCCACGGATTCGATAAATGACTGGGCGTTGTTTGAGTCCGTCGCCACCGGAAAGACCAGCGGATCCACATAGACCGCCGCGCCGCGGATGCCTACCGCATCCAGCATCGGCATGAGGCGGTTGATGTTGGCCAACCGCTGCTCCGTGTTGCAGGGCAGGTCCTTCTCGCCCGCCGCCGAGGCGATAACCACCGCCTTGAATTCAGCCGCGACCGGAATGGACTCCTGCCGCTCGAGTGAGACTGAATTCACCATGGGCCGGCCCCGCTTGGGGTCACACGCTTGCAGACCCGCCCGCAGAATGGCGGGATTGGAGGAATCAATACTCAGCGGGATTGTCGCCGTGGCCTGGACCACCTCGGCCACCCACTTGATGGCGCGGCACCGCTCGTCGATATCTGTGCTGAACTCATCCACATTCACATCCAGGAAGGAGGCATCCGCCCGCTCCTGCCGCATAGCCAGATAGCGGAGATAATCCACGGCCGCAGCCTTGGCAGCCACATCCCCGTACAACCCCTGCCACACGGCAACGGCACAATGCTTGATCTTTCCGGCCTCCCAATCGGCCGTCTTGATAAAATGCTCAGGAATAGGCAACAAACGCACGTCCGCCTTGCCCCCATAAACAACGGCAAACCGGCCATCGTCCAGTTGCTTCACAAAATTACCACCCACTTTGTAAATACGGGTACAATGAATATTCTCGCCCACCACAATTAATGTTTTCATGTTTATCTCCTGATTCGCGCTTCAAAACGCGCCCAATATCGCACGCCCCCCCGCTAATAATATTGGACAAACAAGCTCAATTATTGGATAAACAGGCATCATGAAGTTGAAACCCTCGAGCGGTGAGCTCACGCATCTGCTGCAGGAAATCGGCAAGATTACAGGGCAAGGGGCCACTTATCACGGGCTTTATGCGACGGAATTGTTACTGAACAGAAAAGTATGCACCTTCTGCCGGCAAGCCCTGTCACATCCGGTAGCGGCCTCTTTATGCCGGGTGGCGTGTTGCAACGCAACCTTGCAGTCCATGAGCGCAGGAGAGGCTTATTATTTTAGATGCTGGGCCAATCTGCTGGTGATCGCCATTCCAGTGGCACCCCAGGGCAAGTGTATCGGCGGAATCATGCTGGGTGGCTTCTGTGTAAGTGGTGAGCGACCGGACATCAGGGAGGCTGTGACCCAGTTGGCCTGCTCCTGGCCTGACGCCCATCCCGCCTCTTTTCTGAAACAGTTGGACACTGTGCGACTCATTACCCCTGTGGCCTTACGGGGGCTGGGCGCCCTTGCCATGGAAACCACCTTTTCCAACGGCGTGAATTCGAGCGAGTTTTTCAAGAAACAGAATGAAAAGTATCTCCAGCAACGCAGGATCGCCGAAGCCGCCGCCGAGCTCCGGGCGAACGAGGGGGCTACCCCGGACACTTCAGGAGCGCTTTCTCCACTCATTTC
>JBIKMI010000055.1:0-12623 GCA_044359285.1 Kiritimatiellia bacterium | reverse complement strand
GCGCCTCAACTGGCATTTCAACTGCCGGCGCTTCCACCTTGGGGGCGACGACTTCAGGCACATTGGTGCCGGCTACGGCTATAACCTCAGGGACAAGCTCACCAAGTGCCGTATTGACTACCTCCTGCGAGGTGACCGTAAAACCAAGGACAGCTACGACCATGGCCATTAAACTCGTGCGGAGCATATGCGAAAATCTCATAAAACCTTCTCCTTGCATTCAATTAACAGCCTTGCCGCCGACTATAAGTCAGGGTGTTACAGATGGCTTTTCCACGCCAAGCGCCTGTCGTTCAATCCAAACCTCTACATTACTCAAAGGGTCGTTTATTAATACACGACCTGCCCCAATGTCAACTTTTTTAACCCTGTACTGGGCCTTTTTAAACTCAAAGTCGACATCCGGCCTCACTGTCAGAACCGTTCCATCTATCAGGGAGACCAGCTTTATCTCATACTCATCGCGCGGCACTTCCTGCCCCTTGATCAGGGGGATTAACTTCCCGTTACGTTCAAGGGTCAGCGTGGGGCCTTCAGCGGCCTTTTCATCATAAGACACCAATTTGAAACCTTCGGCATCTTCCCCCAGATTCTTGTAGAACGTACGACCGCTCAATCGCTGATTGATCTGAAAAATAAGCGAGGTGCCAGAGCGGTTGACCGCCTTGAACACCATGCGGAAAGGAATCGGCTTGATAGCCGCCACCCGGACCTTGGCCAAATACGGGGGGTGACTTCCCTGATCGCGGGGGTCCGTCTTCCAGTCATACTCTTCGCGGGAGGAAAAACCGTCATTATCATGATCCACGAGGATTTCATCACCTGACATGGCGAAGAAAGTGAACTTCTTCTCCCACTCATCCGGGACCCCGTTGCCATTGGAATCCACCACATCGGTTATATCCGGCGGCTGGGCAACCCCACAGGCCTTGAAGGTGCAATTGGTCGCAGGATAGGGAATGGGCCGCTCGCACCCCACACAGCGGACTCTCAACTCAGGGGTCAACAGCATTCCCTCTTTCCATTCCTCCGCCTGATAGGGACGGTCGATCGCCGCAAATGCTCTTTCGAAAACAGTCTTATCCGCCTCGCCCGCTTTTTCAAATGTAGGCGTCAACCTCGTGAGCTTGCCATCGAACTCCTGCTGCCCGTCTTTTTGAATTTTTGCCTGGGCCGCGAGGAATACCAGCGAAGCGAGTAGCGCCACCAAGGCAACCGCCGCCATCAGCCGGTCATAATTTTTGCTAAAAAAGGCGCTGATGCCGGAAGTCGTCATTTCCCACCCTCCCGCTTCCTTGCCATCTCCGACTCCTGGGGTTTGGCGAACTGATACACATCCAGCTCAAGCCTGACATTCAGCAGCGCATCCCGCCCGCAGACCACTCTTGCATCGCGCGACTTAGACGCTTCCCGGGCATTGCCCCCTTCCGGATTCTCGGCAGATCTGGCGGCAATGGCTTCCGCTTCCTTCCGATCAAACACCTTTTCATCCCCCTTGACCTCCATGCGGGTCACCACGGCAAATACCGGGCTGCGGGACAATCCGTTCAGCACCTTCACCAGCGCACTTTCCCGCGCCGTAAACTGCAAGGCGAAGTGCCAGGAACCATACAGCTGCCCGGGCGGAACCAATCCGGCCATGGCATTAACGGTGTTTTTGACAACAACCTCATTCCCGGCCTTCAAAGGGGCGGCCCCGGGCTTGCCCGGAGCCGTGGCAGAAGCCACCTCCGACTCAAACTCTTCCCGTGAAAATCCTGTCAGGGCGCTGATTTTAGCAGCGAAGAGGATATCGCACAAGGCTTCGACAATTTTCAACTGCTGGGTAATACGCGGCACATCCTGAATCGACGGCAAATCGCCTTTCATGTGGCGCCCGAACCCGAAATCGAATCCCTTATCCACCCTCGTGGTGTTGCCGGCCCGGGCCAGAAGGGCGTTCCGGGTCTCCCAAAATTGAGTAATACATTTGGCAGGACTTTGCGCGGCGGGCTCTATCTGCCCGGCGGCCATAGCCTGCTGCAACTTCATCAATTCCCGGCTGATGATCCCGATGTTTTCGCGCTCCACCCGGAGGTTGCCGGAAGAAGGAAATGGATTTTGAGCAAAGAGGGACGTCAGGGTTTCGCTGGCGCCCTGCAGCTTGCGATCCACTTCCTGCAGCTGCAAAAACCCGCGAACGACCAGCGTCGCCGCGCCAGCCAGCAACAAAGCCAGAAAAACCGCCAGGATAACGATCCATGCTTTTCGACGGGACTGCATAACTTACGGGCTCCCCTTGCCGCTGGCATTGACGCCGGCCGGTTTGCTCAGGCTATTGGCTTCCTCAGTCGCGGGCGGCACCTCCTTGACAACCGGAGCCGGTGTCGCGCCCAGTCCGATCTCCACAGAAAATTCCGTGGCATAATCCGTGCTCTCGACCGGCTTGATCCGCTTGATCTGCAGATCGTCCGTGAAATATCCAATCCCCTTGAGCTTGGCCACAAATTCAGTGATCGCCTGGTTATTGACCTCATCCGTAAAGGCCATGCCTTTAATCTCGAATTTCGCCGGCGCCTTCGCGTCTTTCACCGGCAAGATCCGGATCGACGTCAGCCACATTCCCGGCGCCAACCGCTGATGCAAATCGTCCAGAATGGTCAACCACCTGCTCCGGGTCTGCAGCACTAATCCCAATTCCCCCGCACGGGCATACAACTGCTCCTTCTGCTTCGCAAGTTTACTCAATGTGTCGTTGGGGGCGGACAGGGCATCAATACGGGCCTGGACCTTTACCAACCGCTCTTCCGCCAGCGTCTTCATCTGATGCAGAAACAAGCCGAACACAAGGACAATCAACACCAGGCTGACCGCCGCCAGCCCGAAAAACGGGATACGGCGCTGCAACACCCGCCGGGCCGCCAGTTCCGGCGGCAACAGGTTGATTTCAACAGGGCACGAGAGGGTGTGCCGGAGCGCCAAGCCGACGGCTTCGCCCAGCAGGTGCATGTTTCCGGCCACCTTATCAGACGGGATAGCAAAATTTACCGAAACATTGCGGAATGGATTCAGGAAATCCACCTCCATTTTAAGCTTTTCCTTCAGGAACACATTCGCCTGGGGAATGGCCGAACACCCGCCGGTCAAAAGCACCATTTCGGGCTGCGAGCCCCCTTGCTGACTGCGATAGAAATTAATGGTGCGAATGACTTCAGCGTGCAACCGCGTCATAATATTGCGGGAAATTTTAGAGGTGCGATCCGCCACGCCCACTTCATGTCCCTCATACACGCCGCCAAAGCCGACAAAGGCGTGCGCGATCTTGAGTTGCTCCGCCTCTTCAAAAGAGAGCTCAAACTCCTTCATCACATCGCGGGTAATCGCCATCCCCGCCACGGGAATACTCCGGCTGAAAATCTTGGTCCCCTCGACGAAGACCACATTCGTCGAACGCGCCCCCATATCCAGGATCATGGTGCAACCGGGCAAATCGGAGTAATTATAACGGACGGCGTTATAGAGCGCGAGCGGCGACACATCCACCATCATCGGATCCAAGCCGGCCGCCTCGACACAATCGGTGATGTTTTTGACGAAATCTTCCTTTACCGCCACCAGGAGCACGCTCAACTCTCCCGTGTTCTGCCCGACCAACTGATAGTCCCACACCACTTCGTCAATAGGAAAGGGGACGTTCTGCTGCGCCTCATATTTCACGATCTGAGAGATTTTATCCGGCGCAACGGGCGGCAACTTCACATAACGGGGAAATACCATCTGGCCCGAGACCGATACGCTCACCGGCCCGGGCCGGATGTTGCCGGCCCGCATCGCATCACGGATCCCGGAAACAATATAGGCGGAAACATCCGTCGTGCTCTCGGGGTCAACTCCAAGAGGCGAAACGGCAAAATTCACCAATTCCAGGTTTTTCTGACTTGAAAGCGTGAATTCAGCAAGAACAATCTTGCTGTTGCCAATATCCAACGTGAGTATGCGATCTGAACCAAACATAAATCGCCATCTACTTCAGGGCTTCATAATCATCAAACCCCAGCCAGGCAAAGGGGGTCTTCGACCTATCTACAATATAGCCCTCTTTTGTGGCCAGATTCGGATTTTTCCACCACTCGACCGGCAAAGGCTTGTTTGCTCCCAAACGCCCCTCGGAAAGCACGCCGACCGTCTCCCCCTTGACCTTGGCCTCCACGGCCACTCCGACAATCTCGCCATATCGGGCCAATGCGGCCGACCGCACATACGCCCCGCCCAGATGCTTGGCGCCCCGGGCCACATCCACATACGTCACAACCCCCTTCAGCAGAGTGTATTCAGAAGCGGCCTTGACGTGCATCAACACATAGAAATTGAAGACGACCTCGTCCAACCACTCCGGATCTGTGTCATATTGAACAGAAAGTTCAGCCCATTGCCGATAAGCAGCCCGCTGGGATGACCCTGAATCGGGACTTTTAACAAGGGAACGTGAACCATACCCGCTGATCGAGCGTAATTTTAAAACGGAACGGCTGTCGATTTCTTTTACGCGCCCCTGAGCCAACGCCCCGGTAGCAGCAAACGCCAGAATGATCGCCACACAAGCGACCCATTTCCCAATCGCATATTCGCATCTCATCGTTTGACTCCTTGCGTCACGCCTTAGCCTGTAATACTCGATAACTTTTGGAGTATAGAGCCAATCAGAACAACGTCAAAACAAAAAACAAAAATGTTTCTTCTTGATTTTGGACCGCCTGGAGGCTAATTGAGGGTCATGCAGGCTGAACGCACTGAGTAGCCTCTGGCTGGAAGGCGATTGAAGGCGGTTCCTGATCATGTTGCCCGTTCTCGCAAAATCCAATGTGCTGAGAGCCCCTCCCGAGGCACCCTTTGACGACGTCCTGACATTACAACAGGAGATCGAGCGGCGCGAAAATCTCGACCGGGAACTCCGCGAAGCAGAGGAGCGGTACCGGATTATTTTCGAACAAGCCATGGATGCCATCATTCTGGTTGACCCGGCCACCGCCACCTTTTTGCAGTTCAACAGCCAGGCCTGCCGTCAACTCGGCTATACACCGGAGGAATTCGGCCGCCTGAGCCTATTTGACATTGATGCGCAGGAGAATACGGCTCAACTCACCGCCCATATCGGCCAGATCCTGGCCACCGGCGCCACCACCTTTGAAACGCTGCATCGGGCCCGGTCAGGCGAGCTCCACAATGTCCTTGTCAGCGCGCGCCCGATCCTGCTGAGTGGTGCAAAACTGTTATTAGTCATTTTACACGACTACACCGAACGCAAGCTGATGGAGAATGAACTGCGCGCGGCCGTGATCCACCTCGAAAGACACAGTCAGGCAAAATCGGAGTTCGTGACCAATGTGTCACACGAACTCAGAACCCCCATTACCTCCATGATGTACGGCGTCAGGAACCTGCTCAAAGGGGTGGCCGGCCCGCTTCCGGAGCATGCCGTCCGCTATCTGAAACTTTTCGACACGGAGTGCCAACGGCTGGTGGCCACCATCAACGACATCCTCGATCTTGGCAAAATCGACAATCAAGCCCTTCAGCTGTCTCTTATCACCGCCCCTGTCAGGCATCTGATCTCCCGCTGTCTTGACACCTTCCGCCCCCAGAGCGAGGCGTCCCGGATCTCACTCGCCCTGACCGTTTCCCCCTCCTGTCTCTTCGTCCGTTGCGACGCCTGTATGATCCAGCGTGTCCTTCACAATATCGTCGGTAATGCCATTAAATTCACCCCCCACGACGGCCAGATCCACGTAACGGTGATGCCCGACCCCGGGCGGGACCAGTTTGCCAGGATCACCGTAACAGATAACGGCATCGGCATCCCGCCCGAAGCCATGGCCCACATCACCGAACGGTATTTCAAAGCGAATAACCAGGCCTCCGGCTCGGGACTGGGCCTCGCCATCTCAAAGGAGATTATCCAGCTCCACGGGGGCCAGCTGACGATTACCAGCCCCCCACCGGACCGGGCCCACGGGACTGAGATCGCCATCAGCCTCCCCCTCGTCGAGCCTCCCACGATTCTGGTGGTTGACAACGACGCCTCGATTCAAGCCCTCCTCCAACAGCATCTCTCCCGGCAGGGTTACCAGGTTATTTTAGCGCTCAGTGGACAGGAAGCCATCCTCATGGCGGAGTCCTGTCGCCCCTCCCTGATTTTACTCGACCTGATTCTGGATGATATCCACGGAACCACAGTCATTCTGGCGCTAAAAAGCTCCCACGCGATTCCCTATATCCCCATTATTGCCGTCACCGGCGCCACACTCGACGAAGCGACCACCGATATTCTGGCTCGCTTTGCCATCCCTACCGTTGCAAAACCCTGGAATATTGGAGAGTTACTGGACACGATAGAAACCGCCTTGCTGGGGCTGAACGCCTTTCAAGGCACACACCCCAAGGAGCCACCGCCATGAAACCTGAACGCATTCTCCTGGTCGACGATGAACCCGCCCTGCAATTTACCGTCGGGGATCAATTACGCATGGAAGGGTACGATGTGGTCGGCGCCACCTCCGGCGAGGAAGCCCTCCTCCTCCTGCGCCAAACCCCGCCCGACCTCATCATCCTGGATATCAGCATGCCGGACATGTCGGGACTGACCCTGCTCAAGAAATTATCCGACCCGTCCGGGAAACCCAGGTATCCGGTTCTGGTTTTCACCGCCCGCGCCAATATGGAGCCTTTCTTCGGCACGATCGGCGTAGAGGGGTTCCTGGCCAAAACCAGCGACCCTTCTCTTCTATTACTGGAGGTTAAACGGATCATTCTGAAAAACAAAAAGGCGTTCACCCCGAATCCCGCCCCCGCCCAGGGCCAAAAAAAATCACTCCTGATTCTTGAAGACGACCCCGTCCTAAGCAAACGCCTGGCGACCTCCTTCACCGCCGCAGGTTACGAGGTAGTCACCCTTGCAGAGAGCAGGCACCTGCTGGAAACCCTCGCGGCCCACCCCCCCTCCGCCATCCTGCTGAAGACCATTCTCAGCGGCACCACCGGCCCTGCCATCGCCGCCATCCTGGCGGACTATCCTCAGGCCAGAGGGATTCCCATCCTCCTGTTTGACGGAAGCGGGATCCATCGGCAGGGCGATAAATTCATCAATGTCGACCGGTTTGTGGCCTCCTCCGCCCCCGCCGATCTCCTGAAAGCCGTGGCCGGCATGATCGGGTAGGCATCGGCCCATAAAAAAAGCCCGCTTTTCAGCGGGCTCATCAACCGGACATCACGCACAGAAGGTTACTGCATGTCCATCATCGGCATTTCGGGCGCTTGCTTCAGCACATCAGACTGAACAATCTTGGTCTCTTTTTTGAGGCGCTCGATCAATTTTTCAAACACTTCCATCTGCTGCTTCTGCTTCAGGTGCTCCGTCAGCTTGGGTTTGACTTCCTCGAGGGAATTGGTCTTGGCTGCCTGGTGGCTGATCACCTGGATGATATGAAACCCGAACTGGGTCTCCACCACAGGCCCGATCGCGTTGGTTGCCTGGCTAAACGCCGCCTCTTCAAACTCCTTGACCATCTGGCCCCGGGGAAACGCCCCGAGATCTCCGCCACGCTCTTTGCTGGGACAGTCGGAATTCGCCAACGCCACCTTGGCAAAATCGCCCCCCTCGACCAACTGCTTGCGAAGGTCCTCGATCTTCGCCTTCTTCTCCGCCTTGGCCTTCGCCTCTTCCGTCGCCTCCGCCTTGATCAGGATATGGCGTGCGTCGACCATCTCAGGCTGAACGAAGCGCTCCTTCTGCTCGTTATAAAATTTGGCAACCTCTTCATCCGAGACGACGCTATTGGTCGGCACTTCCGCCTTCAACAGCATGTCGATGCGAAGCTTGGCGGTCAGATCCGTCCGGAGCTGCTCCATCGTCATATTCTCGGACTTCAGGATATCCTCCAGGCCTTTCCCTTCCGGCAGGCGCGTCTTGATCAACGCCAGTTCCGCATCCAGCTCCTTGTCCGTCACGGCGAATTTCCGCTTATCCGCTTCCTGGCTCAACAGGGTACGCACAACAAATCCCTGCACCGCCTGCTGACGGAAGCGCCCCATCAGGGCCTCCATCTGGCCGGGAGGAATCTGATCCGCCTTTGAGCCCAGCATCGCCATAACCTGGCGATCCGCCTCGGCCACCGTCAGCTTGGCGCCACCCACATCCACCAGAACCAAGGCAGGATCCAGGGCCGGCGCCGCCGGCTTATCCCCCGTGAGACTCTTTTCGGCCTTGGGGACATCCGCCGCCTTGGGCTCCGCCTTTTCTGATTTGTTGCACCCTGCACCCAGCGACACCACAACTCCACTGCAAATAACCGCCATCATCATTTTCTTCAACATGGTATTTTCCTTCCTTAAAATGTATAAAAGCGTTGACTTTATATCAAATCCCCGCCCGGTTGCCAGAAAAATCAGGTCAAAATCAAGATTTTGCACTGGCCCGCTTTTTACGCGCCACGGGATAACGGAGTGAACCCGATGCGGCCTTGCCGGCGGGCGCCTCGGCCTTCAGCCCTGACGCGGATCTTAACTCCTTGATCTGATCACGCAGCATCGCCGCGCGCTCAAACTCGAGCGTCTCCGCCGCCTCCACCATCTCCGCCTCCATTTCCCGCAATGTGGCATGGATATCAAAATCCACCCCGCTCTCCCTGGCCACCCGCGCCTCGATCTCCCGGCCCTTGTATTCAATCGCCAACCCCTCCTGGACGCTCCGCTGAATACTGACCGGCGTGATATGGTTGACCCGGTTATAGTCAAGCTGAACCGCCCGCCGCGTCTCGGTCACCTCAATCATGCGCTGCATGGAGCCGGTGATCTGGTCGGCATATAAAATAACCTTCCCATCCAGATGCCTGGCTGCCCGGCCGGCCGTCTGAATCAGCGCCGTTTCCGACCGCAGAAACCCCTCCTTATCCGCATCCAGCACGGCCACCAGGGACACTTCGGGCAGATCCAACCCCTCCCTCAGCAGATTAATGCCGATCAGGCAGTCGAATTCCCCCTTGCGCAGGCTCCGCAATATTTCAACCCGCTCAATCGTATCGATATCCGAATGCAAATACCTGACCTTGAGCCCTACCCCCTTGAGATAGTCCGTTAAATCTTCCGCCGTACGCTTGGTCAGGGTGGTGACCAGCACCCGCTCCCCCTTCGCGGCATGCGCCCGGATCTCCTCCATCACGTCATCAATCTGGTTCGCCAGCGGGCGGATAAGCACGGGCGGGTCGACCAGACCGGTGGGCCGGATCAACTGCATGACCGCAGGGATCGACACCTGCCGCTCATACGGTCCCGGTGTAGCGGACGTAAAAATAATCGGCCCCGTGGAGGCCATGAACTCGTCAAAATTCATGGGCCGGTTATCCTTGGCCGACGGCAACCGGAAACCGTGCTCAATCAGCACGGACTTCCTGGCCTGATCCCCGTTGAACATGCCGCGGACCTGAGGGACCGTGACATGCGACTCATCCAGGATGGTCAGGAACTCGCCCTGGAAATAGCTGAGCAGGGTGGCGGGCTTCTCGCCCGCCTGCCGCCCGCTCAGATGCCGGGAATAATTTTCAATACCGGAACAGAAGCCGATCTCCTTCAGCATCTCCACGTCATACATCGTCCGCATCTTGATGCGTTGCGCCTCCAGTAATTTGCCCCGGGCTTCAAACCACCGGACCCGCTCTTCCATCTCCGCGACAATCGCGGCAATGGCGCTCTCGATTTTATCGTAAGGCATCACAAAATGCGTGGCGGGCGAGATTACCACATGCTCCAGCCGCCCCTCCACATGCCCGCTCACCACATCAAACGCCTGCGCCCGTTCCAGCTGATCCCCGAAGAAATCAAGCCGGACGCCCTTGATGGAATAGGACGGAAACACATCCACGGTATCCCCCCTGACCCGGAATGTCCCCGGCTCGGGCGCATAGTCATTGCGCGTGTACTGGATGTCCACCAGCCGCTTGAGCAGGTCATCCCGGTCCATCGTATCGCCCACCCGGGCCTCCACCACCATCTGCCGGTAGTCGTCCGGCGACCCGAGCCCGTAGATACAGGAGACCGACGACACGATAATAACATCCTCCCGGCACAGCAGGGAATTCGTGGCCGCCAGGCGCAACCGCTCGATTTCCTTATTGATGGCGGAATCCTTCTCAATAAAGGTGTCGGTCTGGGGGATATAGGCTTCCGGCTGGTAATAATCGTAATAGCTGACGAAATATTCCACCGCATTATCGGGAAAAAACGCCTTCAACTCCGAATAGAGCTGGGCCGCCAGGGTCTTATTATGGGAAACCACCAGAGCCGGCCGTCCAAAGCGGGCAATCACATTGGCCAGGGTGAACGTCTTTCCGGACCCGGTGACCCCCTCAAGGATCTGATACCGGCTCCCCGCCGCCAACCCCCGCTGCAATGCCGCAATGGCATCGGGCTGGTCCCCGGTGGGCTGATACGGCGCCTGAAGCTTGAAAAGCGTGCTCACAGGGCCAGCATCCGCTCCAGACAGAGCCGCGCGTCAGGAATCAACTGCGCCGGGACTTTGACGGCATTGCGATCCGGCCACTCCTTCAGGACGCGCGCCAGATTCTGTTCATTGGTCTTGGCCATGTTCGGACAAAAGGAGCCCTTTAACATCCGGATCGTCAACCGCCCCTGATACTCCTCCGCAAGCCGCTTCACCAACTGCGACTCCGTCCCGATCACAATCGTGGAGCCAGCGGGCGCGGCCTGGACATATTTGATGATCTGGGCCGTGGACCCGTGCGCATCCACCATCCGGACAATCTCCTTGGGCGACTCCGGGTGCACGATGATCTTCGCCTCCGGGAAATTCGCCCGCACCCGCTTCACATCCTCGACCGTGAAGTTCACATGAATCGGACAAAACCCGCCCCAGACCAGCACCCGGACGCCGCTGAGGGCCCCGGGCGTCAACCCGCCATCCGGCTTTTGATAATCATAGATGGCGGTTTCCGCATCAGGGATCCCGAGGTCATGGGCACTGTTCAGGCCGAGATGAATATCCGGCAGGAAAAATATTTTCCGCCCCTGGCTTAACGCCCACTGAAACACCTTGGCCGCATTGCTGGAGGTACAGGCGCTCCCCCCGGCCTTCCCGCAAAACGCCTTGATCCGCGCAGTGCTGTTCACATACACCACCGGCAGCCAGGCGTCGCCCTGCTGCTGCAGGAACGCCCAGGCCTTTTCCACCTGCCCCTCATCCGCCATGGCAGCCATCGGACAGCCCGCCGCCGGCTCGGGCATATAAACACGCTGCGCCGGGGTGGTCAGGATATCTGCCGATTCCGCCATGAAATGCACCCCGCAAAACACGATCCGTTCCGCCTGGCTGGCCGCCGCCTTGCGGGCTAATTCCAGCGAATCTCCAATGACATCCGCATGGGCAAGCACCGCGGGCCCCTGGTAATGATGGCCTAAAATCAACAGGCGCGGCCCCCACTCCCTCCGGATCGACTCAATTTCTTCTGGGCTGGTTGTCATGGTTTGCTCCCTAAAACCTGGAATAGTAACAGGGAAATGCTGAAAAGTTAACGGTTATTCGAAGGTGATTTTTAGACTTTTTCCCCGGAGCCAATCCTGATTGACCCATAATTCGATTTAGGAGGTTGCAAAAAAACGGGAGAATGCCTATAGTCCCGATCCCGATTAACCAAGACGCACCTGTAGCTCAATTGGACAGAGCATCTGACTACGAATCAGAAGGTTGCAGGTTCGATCCCTGCCAGGTGCGCCACTTCAACCCCGGTTAACTCCTATAGAAGACATGATTACGTTACGCGCCGCGACACCCGAAGACATCCCGCTTCTCCAGGAACTGGCACAGGCCATCTGGCATCAGGTCTTCACCTCCATTATCACCCCGGAACAAACCGACCTGATGCTCTCGAAGATGTATGACGCGGTCACCATCCGCAGGGAAATGGCTAACGGCACCATCTGGAAAATCGCCCGGGACGGCACCACGCCCATCGGCTACCTTTCCTATTCCATGATCACCCCGGAGGAGTGCAAACTCCATAAAATATACCTCGATCCCGCTCACCACGGGAAGGGACTCGGGAAAATCCTCATGCAGGATGCCTTGGAGTATGCCCACGCACGACAGGCACGGCTCCTCTCGCTCCGGGTCAACCGCGCCAACCATAAGGCCATACGGGCCTATCACTCTTTCGGCTTTACCGAAGCCGAATCCATCGACTGGGAGTTCATCCCCGGCTTTCACCTGCATGACTTCCGGATGTTAAAACCATTGGATGGTGGTTCGGCTCCGCGGACTGATCAACAGGTCAGACGAGCTGGTCGATCTCGTTTGAATAAGTCGCCAGGGACAGGAAGATAGTATTCCCATCCGGATATCCGCCACACCCCCGTTACGCCGGAGCCGGGAACCCCATGATATCCACGCGCAACTGCCGGGCGGTGAACAGATCTCCCCATTCTCCACCCTTCATCGGCTTGGCGCCCCCATCCCGTTTCGTGCTAAAATGCGCCCGGTGTCTCAAAAACGCTTCCTCCACAAATGCCCGACTCCCCAGAATCGCTCCATCCGTGAAATATCGTACCCGACACCGCAAAATCTCGTTCAACGGTAGCTT
>JBIKMI010000304.1:0-3462 GCA_044359285.1 Kiritimatiellia bacterium | reverse complement strand
ATGACGTCAATGTCGGACCAGTTCAAGCCGGATGTACGGATGGCCTCGTTGATCACCTCCGGAAGATGCTCGACATGCATGCGGGAGGCGAGTTCCGGAACGACGCCCCCATACGGGCGATGCTGGGCGATCTGGGTAAACACGATGCTTGAAAGCACCGCATGGCCATCACGCACAACGGCTGCTGAGGTCTCATCACAAGAAGTTTCGATGCCGAGGAGGTTCATATTATTCGTCGTGTTGAAGATGGGCGAAGATCAGCAGCCCCTTGAGGAGATCAACGGCCCGGTCCAGCTGGCGGTCGGTGACGTGATCCAGATCGACCTCCTTGAATTTTGGATCCAGCAGGGCGGGGGTTTCGAGCGACAGCCGTTTGAGCTGCACCTGCTGCCACTCCTCGGGCGGGACCGGCACGGAGATATCCGGCTCAATGCCCTTCTCATGGATGCGGCGACCGCTGGGGGTATAGTAATGGGCAGTGGTGATGCGGGCCGCGGTGCCATCCTCAATCTGAATAATATTCTGGACGGAGCCCTTGCCGAAGGTGGTTTCTCCCAGCAGTACCGCCCGTTTATTGTCATGCAGGGCGCCTGCCACAATTTCCGCCGCGCTGGCAGAACCTCCATTGACCAGAACGACCATGGGGAAGCGGGTGAAACGAACCGGGCCCCCGGCATGGGCGGTCGGTTGGCGGCGGGTGTCACCCCGTCCCCGGGTGGAAACAATGGGGGTGCCTTTGGGCAGGAACAATTCACTGACTTCGATGGAAGACGTGAGCAGGCCGCCGGGATTATTCCGCTGGTCGAGTATGAGGGCCTTCATCCCCTTGGCGAGCAGTTCCTCCACGGCTTTCCGGAGGGCCGTGGCGGTGGGAGCGCTGAATTCCGTAATCCGTATATAGCCGATACTCTCATCCAGCATGCGGGTGCCTTTGATGGTGGCAATTTTGATTTCCTCGCGGGTCAGGGTGAACTCCTTGAATTCCGTGCCGCGCAGGATCTTGATGGAAACGGCGGTTCCCGGGGGACCGCGCAAGCGCGAGATGGCTTCGCGGATGTCCAGTGAGTCTGTTTTGTTGCTGTTGATTTCAACAATCTTGTCGCTCGCCAGGATCCCCGCCCGATAGGCGGGTGTGTCGTCAATCGGACTGATGACTGTCAGGACGTTATCCTTGACGCCGATCTGGATGCCGAGTCCGCCGAATTTCCCCTGAGTCTCCTCCTGAAGCTCCTTGTAGGCTGTCGGCTCCATGAACTGGCTGAACGGGTCAAGCGATTGGAGCATTCCCTTCAAGGCCGAGGAGACGAGGTTGGAATAGCTCACCTTGGATTCATCCACATAATGCTGCCGGACGAGCATCATGGTTTTGGTAAGGATGCGCACCTGGTGATAGGCTTCATCCTCCATCGCTCTGGCCGTTGGCAGGGGAGCAGGCGCAACGGGGGGCGTCGGGGCCGGCAGATGCCGGCACCCGGCGATCAGGGAAAATGCCAGCAGGGGCACAATGCGTGTAAAAAATGTTTTCATGTCCGCCCCCGTAACCCACCCTGCCACAGGCATGCCGGGCTGGAATTATTTGCCGGGCAACCAGACCGAAGGCTCGATCTTGAAAAAAGACATTTCCGAGAATTGAAGTCCGAGAATGGCCAGGAGGCTGATGGTTGCGAACAGGGCGATCAGCATGAACCAGACTGTCGATTTTCCCGGGACGGTTTTGGCGGGAGCCGCGGCCGCACCGGGTGCCTGGGCGATCGCTCCGGCCTGCTCAACGGGTGGCGTCGCAGTTTGTGCAGGAGCGCCGCTTCCAGATGCCTCCGGGGCAGTCAGATTTCCTGAGCCGGACTCGCCGTAGGCTTGAGAGCTTCGTTTCAGTTTAATTGTTCGTACTGTTACCATAGCGCACCATTACCCCATAAGTTGCTAATCACACCGTGCATGCTAGGCCTAACCCTGATTTCGCTCAAGCACTTTCTTTGAGCCTTGCCTCCTGCCGGTGGCGCTCCCGGAACCAGATCAGCCAGATGCAGAGTTCATAGAGGGCGATGAGCGGGCCGGCGAGAATCATTTGACTGAATGGGTCCTGGGTGGGGGTGATGATGGCGGTGAGAATCAGAATGACGATGATCGCATACCGGCGCTTCTCGCGGAGCTGTTGCCCGGTGATGATGCCCAGCTGGGCCAGGATCAGCAGAAGCACCGGCAGTTCGAAGGTGAGCCCGAAGCTCAGGAGCAGCTTGAGGACGAAGCTGACGTAACTGGTGACGGTGAAATATTCCACGCGGATACCGAGCCAGTTATTCACCCACAGCATCATGGCCAGCGCCGGACCCAGGGCCAGGAAATAACAGAGGGTCACCCCGGCTATAAACAGGAGTGCGGCCAGGAGGAGTCCGCCCAGCAGGGTGCGCCGTTCCCTGCGGGTCAGGCCGGGAAATACAAACCAGCAGATGGCAAAGAGAATGATGGGTGCACTGAACAGGAGTCCGCCCCAGACGATGGTTTGCATGGCCACCTCAATTCCGCCGGTGACATCGAGTGTGCGCAGAAAGGCGTCCGGCTCCGCGACCACTCCGGTCAGGGGGCGTTTCAGGATCGTGAAGAAGAGGGGGGCAAAGGCGCAGGCCACCGCCATGCCGGCGAAGACGGACACCGCGCTCCAGATCAGCGCCCTCCGCAGATCCTCAAGGTGATGGAGGAAGGGTTTGGCAGATTCCTCCCCGGGAGGCTCGTTATGATTTTTCTGCATCGTGATCCGGGGATACAGGTGCGTTATGGGAAGGCTCTGCCGGAGGCGGCTGGTCGGCACTGAGGAGCTGCTTCTTGAAATCGTGAGTCGCCTTCTGGAGGTCTTGAGTGACTTTTCCGAGCTTGCGGGCCATGGCGGGGAGTCCCTTGCCGCCGAAAAGAATCAGGATGGCGGCGAGGATCACGAGCACTTCGCCGGCACCGATATCGCCGAAGAAGGCGAGGTTGGGAAGAAAGACGTTCATGGTCTGTTCAAGATATCATGGATTCAGCCAATAAAAAAGCCCCGGTTTAGGCCGGGGCTTTGCGCAACGCATGAGGCGGTGATTACTTCATCACAACAAATTCAGCGCGGCGGTTGACCGACCAGGCCTTCTCGTCGTGGCCGGGATCTTTCGGCTTTTCGAAGCCGAAGCTCTTGGTCTGGATGCGGGTGCTGTCGATGCCCAGATTCATCAGATAGGTCCGTACCGCTTGAGCGCGGCGTTCGCCGAGCGACATATTGTACTCCGCGCTGCCCTGTTCATCGCAATGGCCTTCAATGGTGACGAAGGTGCCCGCATTGGCCTTCAGGTAGCTGGCGGCCGCTTCCGCCTTGGCGCGTTCGGTTTCATCCACCAGCGCGCTGTCAAACGCAAATTGAACTGCGGAGAGCTGGGCGTCCACGATCTGGCCACCGCCCTCGCCGAGACGGGTCGCATTCTGCATATCCAGGCC
>JBIKMI010000062.1:0-12374 GCA_044359285.1 Kiritimatiellia bacterium | reverse complement strand
GCCAAGGGGCAGGTGGAGTTGTGCCGGAAGCTCATGCGGGCGTGTGGAGAGAAGCTGGTTATCGCCGGCCTTTTTTCGCCACAGTTCCTGGAGGGCTTGCCGCAAAAAGGCGCCGCCGTTTTCGCCTTCAGCGCGATGCCGGCCTCGCAGGTGGCTCTTGCCCAGGCTCTGTTGGGCAAGTTCAAGGCCCGACGGAATTGACATTATCAACAAGGAATAGGTGAACGATATGCAACGAAAAGCGATTGACAGTGGACTGGATTGCCAGCGGTGGACTTCAAGCGATGCGGATATCAAGCGAATGGGCGCTCCGCTTTGTGCGCGGATTGCCTTTCAGACGATGCTCATCAATGCGTTTGAAGAGGAATTACTCAAGCTTTCGACGGAAGACTGTCTTTATGGGCCGGTGCATGTCAGCGTGGGGCAGGAGGCGGCGGCCGTGGCCACCCTGGCGGCCATCGGCAGGGATGACCTGATTACCGGCAGTCACCGTGCGCACCATCAGTTTCTGGCCAAGTCGCTGAATGCCGTGCTGCCGGACGACTGGGACCCGCGGCACCAGCCGTTGCCGGCGGAAGCGCAGGAGGTGGTGCGGCGGACGATGGGTGAGATCATGGGGCTCAAGATCGGCTACTGCGGTGGCCGGGGTGGTTCGATGCACCTGCACAACAAGGCGGCCGGGGTAATGGGCACCAATGCGATTGTCGGCGGCGGCATTCCGGTGACGACCGGGCTGGCGTATGCGCAGAAGTACCGTGGCAGCGGGCATATCGCGGTGACTTTTTTTGGCGATGGCGCCGTGAACATCGGTTCATTCCATGAAGCGCTCAATCTGGCCGGCCTGTGGAAACTGCCGGTTATTTTTGTGATTGAGAACAACCAGTATGCGGTGGGGACGCGCGCCGACCAGGCTACCGCCATCCGGGACATCTGCCTGCGCTGCGGCTCCTACGGCATGCAGGGGCGGCAGGTCGAGGGCGATGATGTTGCGGCGATGTACGGCGTTTTCCACGAGGCGGCCGCCTCCCTGCGCCAGGGGGGGGCGCCCTACCTGGTTGAGATCAATTGCTATCGCCATTATCACCACAAGGGCGAGAAGACCGGCAGTGCATACAGGTACCGCACGGTTGAAGAGGAGGAGAAATGGCGGCATCGCGATGCCCTGAACACGTTCCCCGCCACGCTGGTGAAACTGGGGTTGGCGCAGGAGGCGGATGTCGGGCGGATGCAGGCCATGGTGAGCAAATCGGTCGCGGAGGCGGCGGGCGTCTGCACGACAGTGGATGCCGCCGGCAAGCGGATAGTCCGGCCGGAACTCTGGCCCGATCCGGCGTCGGCCGCCGAGTTCCTGCGCAGTGATGGGAAAGAGCTTGAAGGACTGCCATGGCTGGAGCGGGGCCAGATGACGACGGTCGAGGAGATGAAATACTCCGATGCCATTGCGGCGGTTACCGGTCAGTGGATGGCCCGCAATCCCGAGGTGATCGAGTTTGGCGAGGAGGTGGCCAATTTCGGCGGGGGTGCCTATGGGGCCACCCGTGCGCTGCCGCAGAAATTTCCGCTCCAGGTGGTGAATACGCCGATCGCCGAGGCGGGATTCACCGGGCTGGCCTACGGGATGGCCGTGGTTGGGATGCCGACGATCTTCGAGTTGATGTACCCGGATTTCTGTCTGGTGGCGGCTGACCAGCTTTTCAACCAGATCGGCAAGGCCCGCCACATGTACGGCGGCAATGTGGATCTGCCGATCATTTGCCGGACACGCATTGCCACGGGCACGGGGTTTGGCGGGCAGCACTCCATGGATCCGGCGGGGCTGTTCGCGATGTTCACGGGCTGGCGGATCGTGGCGCCCTCGAACTCGTTTGACTACATCGGGCTATTCAATACGGCGATGCATTCCAAGGATCCGGTGCTGATTCTTGAGCATCACACCCTGTACGGCATGAAGAGCCCGGTTCCGAAAGGGGACCTGGATTATTGCATACCGGTCGGGAAAGCCCGTGTGTTGAGCGAGGGTCGGGATCTGACGGTGGTGGCCTACGGGGCCATGCCGGGGCGGTTGATGAATCTCAAGTCGGAAATCGAGACGCGCGGAGGGGTGACCCTCGAGATCATCGACCTGAGAACCCTGGATTTTCCGGCGTTGGATTTTGAGACCATCGGGGAGTCGGTGAAGAAAACAAAAGTGCTGGCCATTGTCGAAGAGGCGGCGGCGGGGCAAAGCCTTGGCCCGCGCATTGCCGCCACGGTCACGGAGCGTTATTTTGATCATCTCGATGCGCCTCCGTGCTGTCTGGCCTCGCTGGATGTGCCGAACTCGATCTCCAAGGTGCTGGAAGCGGCGGCGATGATTCAGGACGTGCAGATAGTGGACGGACTGGTGGCCGCGGCGCGGCTGGCATGGAAGTGAGTAGATGGACCGTGTGTGACATGGGTTACATTTGGTGTAACTAAGAAAGCGGCATTACGGGAGCGGTACTCTTGTGCTTCTGCGACTCCAGCGCGGCGGTAAAGAGATTGTGACTCAGGGCGGCTTCATCAGGTGTTACGCAGCCTGCGAACCGCTTGAGCGGTTTGCCGTTCGACAATTCGTACAGGAATGCAGCCCACATCTGCAGGATCGAGTCCGTGAAACCAAACTGGAAGATCTCGCCCGTGATTGTCTTGAAGGCGGTCTCGTGCCCGGTCTGGAATTGCCGCCACGCCTGTTCCCCGCCGGAGTAATCCAGGATTTCCAGGATGTCCGCATTTACACTCGACCAGCGAGCCGAGGTCCGGGTGCCGAGTATTTCCGTGTACCAGTTGTCCCGCTGGCCGGGCGCAATCCGCTGTGTTTTGAGCGTCCAGGGAAAGGGCTCGTTGTTAACGGGATCATTCACTTCACAGAGCAGGGTTGCATTGTCCCAGGTTAGGCAGGGGACTTTGCTGCCTTTGCCGTCCGGACGCTCCTTGACGATATCGCTCAGGATGGCGCGCACGTTCAGCGGGACCCACCCCGCGCGGAAGGGGACATGACAGGCATGCATGCCCAGGTCGCCCATGACGCCATACTCGCCGTTAAACTGGATCATCCGCTTCCAATTGATCGGTTTGTTGGGATCCAGATCACTCGAATGCAGGAACCCGGTGTTGACCTCGATGATCCGGCCGAACGCCTGCTTCTCGATCAGGTCGCAGATCTTCTGCATGGCTGGAAAAAAGGGCGACTCGGATGAGCAGCGCATCAAAACATCCGGATGGCGTTTAAGGCTGGCAAGGATGGCGTCGCAGGCCGGTTTATCGATTCCGAATGGTTTTTCGCCCATGACATGTTTGCCCGCCTCAATGGCCGCGCAGTACATTTCCTGATGGAGGTTGTGGGGAACAGCGATATACACCGCCTCCACCGCCGGGTTGGCGAGGAGCGCCCGGTAATCGTCCGTGACCTGTTTGATCGATGGGAAATGGCCGGTATACCAGCCGCAGATCGACTGGTTCCTATCGCAAATCGCCACGATTTCAGGGCGGACGTCAAGCTCTGTCAGGTGACACCAGCGCGCGGCGGCGCTGGCGAATTCGCGGCCCATCAGGCCGCAACCAATGATTCCGAAGTGAATGGTTTTCATAGGGTTGATCCTGAAGCGTCTACCGGGTGTACCCGAGTTCCTTTTCGGTTTCACTGATGGCGTCCTCGATCATTTCGAGCCCCTTGAGCAGGACTTCGTCCTCCATGATGATGGGCGGGCTCATGCGCAGGATGTGTCCTGCAGGGATCCAGGCCAGACCCTTGGCGAAGGCTTTCTGGTAAACCATCTTCCCGGCGATATCGAGCGGCTCCTTGGTGGCCTTGTCCTTGACCAGTTCGATTCCCATCAGGCAGCCCTTGGCCCGGACATCGCCTACGATGGAGTGGCGGGCCATCATGGCCTTCATAAATTTCATTGCCACCGCTTCCAGATGCTGGGCATGCGCGAGCAGATTCTCCTCCTCGATCACCTCGAAGCAGGCCAGTGCCGCGGCACAGGCCATGGGATTGCCCCCGTAGCTGGACGATGCTGAAATCTTCTCAATGGCCTCCTTGTAGGGTTCGCGCACTGCGACGGCGGTGACGGGGAAGCCGTTGCCGAAGCCTTTACCGAGGGTGACGATGTCTGGCACGACGCCCCAGTGTTCCATGGCCAGCCATTTTCCTGTACGGCCCATGCTGGTCAGGACTTCATCCGCCATCAGCAGGATCTTGCGCTCATCGCAGAACTTGCGCAGTTTCGGGAAGAAATCGTCCGGGGGGATCACGGAGCCGCCCCAACCCTGGATTGGCTCCATGACGAAGGCGGCCGTATGGTTGACGGTGGCCCGCGCAATGTATTCATCATAAAAGGCGATATATTTGTCGGTATCGATCGTGCCGTCCGCCTTGGTCCACATGGGGCGGTAGGGATTCGGGCGGGGTACAAGATGGCTGCCCGGCGCGCGCACAGGCCCATAGGCCGGATCCCGGAACTCCGCCAGCGATACGGCCCCATAGGTTTTGCCATGGAAGTCATTGAAGCCGGAGATCAGTTCCGTTTTGCCCGTTGCGGCGCGGCACACGCGCAGACCCGCCTCAACCGCGGCAGTGCCGCAGTCATAGATCTGGAAGCCCTTCAGGTCGCCGGGCAGGGTGGCCGCCATCTTTTCCATCAACTGCGCCTTGATCGGCGTTGTGAAGTCATGGGCGTTCATCAGGTTGCCCGCATGTTTCCGGACGGCCTCGGTGACTTTGGGGTGGCAATGCCCGAGCGTGGTGACATAGATGCCGGAGGAGAAGTCGATGTATTCATTGCCATCCACATCCCGGAGGATACAGCCGTGTCCCGATTCGAAGGCCACCGGGAACAGTTTTACCTGGCTGCTCAACCCCTTGAAATATTTGGTGCAGCGCTCGTGCCATCTTTTGGATTCAGGCCCCGGCGCCGGAACCTTCATGTTCGGATATTTCGAGAGATCGACATGCGCCCAGTAACTGCTATCCGTCTTGCTCATAGGGGTTCCTTTGGTTCTCGCGTTAATAGTTAGAAGAATGTTCGAATCTGTTGTTATGTGAATAAATGTAACATTCAGTCCTATGGCGTGCAAATCAAATATTACAGGAGATTTTCTTATTTGGGTCGTTGCCCTGACTGATGCCGTGACTGGTGCCGTTCTGGTGGGTATTTCCGCTTCCCGGGTATTCCCATCTACCTCCCAACATCCAGATGATACATCCTGGTCCGAAAAGAGATATTGATAGCCAACGATTTACAAGGCGGGTGTCTGTCCCTGGATGCCCTTCTTGCGTAGCCTCGAATTATAAGATAATATGTTGTCCTTGTTATTGAATTAATGTCTGCAAAAGACTATATATTACCTTTATGGATCTGCTAAATCAATTGATGCCGGAAGAGATGGCGGTAGCTCTGGGGGCCAAGGCGAAGGCGTTAAGGCTGTTGGCTGGATGGAAGCGCCTGACGTTGGCTGAGCGGGCAGGGGTTTCCGGGGCGTCACTCAAACGGTTTGAGCAAACGGGGCAGGCGTCGTTGGAACTTGTTTTGCGTGTCGCCTTATCCCTAGGCCGACTGGAGGAGTTCGGAACGTTGCTCGCCCCTCCGCCTGCCCGGAGTATCGATGAATTGGACCGGAGGTTACGCCAGCCTCTGCCAAAGCGGGGAGTGCGGTGAAGCGGCTAACTGTGCGTTATCATAGGGCGCCCGGCCAGGTGATTCCCGTGGGAGAGTTGGCGGAAGACCGAGGGCGCTACTTTTTCGAGTTTGACGAGTCCTTCATCACGCAGGGGGACCCGCTCTCGCCCTTCAAGTTGCCGGTGGTACCCGGGTTGCAAACATTCCCGCAGTTGCCGGGAGTGTTTGATGATGCGCTTCCGGATGGGTGGGGGCGTTTGTTGATGGACAGGTTCCTGCGTCAGAGAGGGGACTCGTCGGCAGCCTTTACCGAGTTGGACCGCCTGGCATGGATGGGAGAGAGTGCCCTCGGCGCGCTCTCCTTCCATCCTTCTTCACGAGAGGCAGATGAGGGTGTGAAGGGGGTGGAACTGGGGCGGTTGGCGAGGGAGGCTCAAGCCGTGTGGGAAGGGGAGGCCGTCGTCGTTTTGCCTGAACTCCTGCAGGCCGGTGGCTCGCCCGGCGGGGCACGGCCAAAAGTGCTGGCCGGGGTCTGTGGTGGAGACCTTGTTACGGGGCCGGAGCCGTATCCCGGAGGGTATGCCCCGTGGTTGGTTAAATTTTTTGCGAGGACTGACTCACCGGATACGGGAGCGGTGGAGGAGGCTTACGCCCTTATGGCCCGGGCGGCGGGAATTTCATTTCCGGAGCACAGGCTGTTCGAGGTTCGGGAGGGTCGCTTTTTTGGCGTGAGGAGGTTTGACCGGGAGGGTCCGCGGCGCATTCACATGCACAGTCTGGGGAACCTGATCGGAGCCAACTTCCGCCTGCCCTGTTTTGATTATCAGGATATCCACAAAGTGGTGCGCCTTTTAACGGGGAATATGGGGGAGGTTCGGAAGATTTACCGGCTGATGGTTTTCAACGTGTTGGCTCACAACCGGGATGATCATGTGAAGAATTTTGCTTTTCTTTACAAGCCGGAGGAGGGGTGGATGCTGGCCCCGGGGTTTGACCTGACCTTTACCGAAGGGCCCGGTGGTGAGCATACGACGTCGGTTTGCGGAGAAGGACGGGCACCCGGTCAGGAGCAGTTCCGCCGTGTTGCCGCAGGGGTCGGTATCGGCGCACCCGAAGCTGCGCAGATCGAGGACGAGGTTCGTGCGGCTGTAAAACGGTGGCCCTCCTTTGCACGGGATTGCGGTGTGCTCAAGCCGACCCTGGATCGGATCGGGAAGATCCTGTTAGCAGGATAGAAGAGTGAGGTCAGCCCTTATAATAAAATACGCTTGTCCGGGGTGAGTGGTAGCGTAGGGGTATGGCAAGGAAACTGAGGGTGGAGTACCGCGGAGCGATCTGCCATGTGACGGTTCGGTCGAATGGCGGGGCGGCGCTGTTCGGGTACGACAAGGACCGGTGGTATTTGCTGGGGCGGATCGCGGAGGCGGCGGAGCTGCACGGGGTGTTGGTCTACGTGTACTGCCTGATGAGAAACCATGTGCACCTGGCATTGGAGACGCCGCGCGGTAACCTGGGGCGGTTCATGCAGGGGGTGTTGACAGGGTACGGCGTGTACTACAACCGTCGTCACTGGACGCATGGGCACGTGACACAGGGGCGGTACGGGGGCCTGACGCAACGCAGGCGGCGCAGGAACTTGGGCTGAGGACGGGGGTTGCGGTGAGTTGCCAACTCAAGCGTCTGGCCCATCTGCTGGAATCGGATGGTGACCTGGCGGCTGTCGTGCGACGGATCGAGCGGCGGCTGGACACAGAACAAGCGAAATACAAAACTTAATTACTGTTCTAAGGGCTGACCCCGCTTGGCCCAAAAATGAATTATTTTCCATATTGACAGAAAGTTGCATTATATGCCACTATCCGTGCTTATAGCGAATCTTGAGATTATATAAAGATGACTGATTATATCAAAATCGCGGATAGTGTTAGAAGAATAAGCCCTGATCTGCGGGGCGTATTCGCGCTAAGCGACTTACGTAATCTGTTCAACACAAAGAACAAGTTTGCACTCTATCGACTCGTTAAGCGTCTGGAAAACGCTGACGTCCTTTCCCGTTTTTCGCGGGGATTCTATGTGGCAAAAGATTTCGATCCTGCCGCCTTAAGCCAGAGAATCTGCCCGGAGTCTTATGTCAGCTTTGGAAACGTACTCGCAGAGAATCTGCTGATTGGTTCCATTCCAGGGCGGCGCCTGATGGCGGTGAAAACAGGAGAAACAAGAATATACGACAACGGCAACTATCGCATAGAACAGTTGCGTCTCACAAAGTCGCTCTTCTTCGGATACAAGGTGGTGAATGGAGTCAACATTGCCGTCCCCGAAAAAGCTGTGCTGGATACACTGTATTTCTACAGGATGGGAAGAAAGTTCAGCTTCGATATCTACTCCGACGTCGACTATTCCGGATTGAATATGAATACACTTGCAGACTATATCGAGCGGTACAGGAATCCAGTTTTCAGAGATTTCGCGAGGAAAACAATCCATGCCTGATATCGCAACAACCGAAGCCTTGATGGTCTATATGATCAACCTTTTCTCAGAACGGTTCCCTCAATCTGCCATTCTGAAGGGCGGCATGGGGCTTCGTCTTCTGGATTGCCCCCGGATGACAAACGATCTTGACTATATCTTCGTGCCCTACAAATCAAAGAAAGACGTTGTAGGTAACATTCGTACAGTATTGGATTCTGTGGATGGGCTGAACTATACTTACAGCCTCAATTTGAAATGCCTGAGGATCAAGATCAGCTTCGGCGATCTGCGCACCCAGATCGAAATCAATGTTGCCGAACAGTGTCCTGCAACATCCCTCTCGTCAGCCTCTCTGGCGCGAAAGAACGGAATGCTGGCAAGGACTATCCTGGTGGTCCGTTATGATAACGCCATGGCAAACAAACTTGCAGCATGGAATGAGTGTCGACTGGTCCGGGATCTCTATGACCTGTATTTCTACTTCGCCATAGCTGGAGTGATGCCCAATCTCGAGGTGCTGAAACAGCGACTCAAGAGAGTGGCGTCGACACCACGCAATAAGAATCCCAGGAACATGACAATGCAGCAGTTGATTGAGAAACTGCGAAGCGCGGCCAGCGCACTCAGCCCTGTTGATATGCTGGAAATTGCAGACTACCTGCCCACCAGCGAACTTGCCGGCCTCGACATCAAATTGCGCGCTCAACTTACACACCTCTGTGCCCGCCTGGAGAGCGCCACCAAAGACGCTACACCAGGCTCAACAGGATTCCGGTCTTAGCTGTCTCTGTAATAAGGGCTATACATCCAGCTATTCTCATTATGGCCACGCATGCGCACCGGACGACACGGAGGTCGTCCCTCCATGAATGAAAACAGCCATTTCCCGATAGTTTGGAGGGTCGGGCTCTGTTCCGACCTCACGTGGTGTGGCCATAATGAGAATAGCTGGTATACATCTTGACATCATTTATTATAAATATCATGATGCCAATCATGAGGACTACATTGACTGTCGATGATGACATCGCCGCAGAGTTGCGGCGGATCGCGGGCTCCACGCATCGCGGATTCAAGGCTGTTGTGAACGAATTGCTGCGCCGCGGTCTGGTCGCAGGCCCCAAGCCCGGCCTGGCGGCAACGCCTTTTGTCGTCAAATCCAAATCCTGCGGGTTTCTGCCCGGCATCGACCCCTTGAAACTGAACCAGTTGTCGGATGAAATCGAAACTGACGATTTGATTGACTGTCATCGGACAGGAGGCCGGAAGCGGTGATCATCCCTGACATCAATCTGCTGGTCTATGCGTACAACCAGGACGCACCGTACCATGCTTCCGCCTGCGCCTGGTGGAAGGCCCAGATGGAGGGGGCGCACCCCGTCGGGTTAACCTGGGTCGTGTGCCTGGGGTTCCTGCGGTTGATGACGAACCGCAAGATACTGGTGAACCCGATGGAGTCAGGTGAGGTGTTGGCCCATATTCAGTCCTGGATGGCCCGCCCGCAAGTTCAAATGCTGCAGCCCGGCCCCCGCCACATCCAGATCCTGGAATCTTTTTCGCAAAAACAACTGTTGAGCAGCGCGCTCACCACGGATGCCCATCTGGCGGCATTGGCCATCGAAACCCAATCGGAACTGCACTCCAATGACGTGGACTTCGAACGGTTCCCGGGGCTGCGTTGGCGAAACCCGCTTTCCTGAAGACGCGAAGACACCGAGAGGACGGGGAAAAGAATTTGAACAGCCTACTTCGTAGCCTTGGCGAAGTAGGCTGTTCAAAACTCTTCGGTTTTTCTTATATTTCAATAATGCAGGTGTTTGAAGGCAAAAAAATCCCCTCACAAAGCCTGAAGCCTTAAAAACCCTTATGCGCCAGAACGGCTGATGCTGCGTGGAACGCGGCATAGTAGGAACACGAGGCGGCCTCGCCAAAGAAGCCATCTCGAATAGCCTCCTGTGCAGCCGCCAATTTTTCATTGGCTTTTTCCAGCATGGCGTTCAGGACAGAAGGTTGCGCTGTTTCGTTATTCATACGGCAATGCCTTCGCGACGGATGTTCCATCCCAGGGGGGCATGTTGTCCTTCATCCCACTCCTCATTCGTGTAGATCAACGCGGCAAAGAGCCGGTCATAGCGATTCAACATTTCCACACCAACATCCAGGACGGCTTCGCGTAGATCCGGGGTTCGACGATCCACAACCAGGAGAAAATCATAATCGGAGGTGTCCTGTGCGGTCCCGCGCGCTCGTGACCCGAACAGAACGACCTGCTCCACATGCGATCCCAAGCGTTTCCGCACGAGCCCCGCATATTCACGAACTGCTTTTTCGACTCTCTTCATACTTAGAAAATATCAGGAGGAATGAGAAATGTACAGAACAGGAATGTTCTGCGTACGTCCATTGATCTAACATCAGCGGCTGACTGGTGCCCTGACTGATGCCGTGACTGGTGCCGTTCTGGCGGGTATTTTATTTCCTCTTCCCGGGTATTCCCATCTACCTCCCAACATCCGGCTGATACATGCCGTGCCGCAAAAGAGACATTGATAGCCAACTACTTACGAGGTAGGTGTCTGTCCCTGGAGTCCGTTGATCGTACTCTTGCCGGAACCGTTGGGTCCAGCGAACATGCGCAAGCGAGGCAGGGTCATGGAATCTTCATTCGGGTTCCCACCGGCACGCTTAAGGGCATCTCCGTGGTTTTGACCAGTTTCTGTGTTCCGTCAGGGAAGGCCTGGAAGATTCCGCCTTTATCGCTGACCAGTACTGTCAGCCCGTTTGCTAGCGCCTGCCAGTAAGCTACATCTACCGCCGCCGCAGAAAGGCTGGGTATCTGCATCTCAAGAAAATCGATTCGTTTTTCAGCGTCTGACATAAACATTCCTCAAATGTGATTTAAGTATGTCAAACTTAGATGGAAGGGACAAGCCAGAATTGAAAATTTGACCATCGCGCATCACTTCGCCATAGCAGTCAGGTCACACCGCTAGGAAGCCCAAACGGTTTAGTCATGCTCTCCAGCTCCTATCAATAGGTGGCCGAGGTGCGATCCTCTTTTCATCGGAATATGGATCTTCGATCTTGGGATACCTCTCTACTCACCCGCTACGCCTCCGTCACGGCACCTGCTTCAAAAGGCCAGATGCCGCGCCGGCGGCTCCGCTCCCAGACCTTCGGTCTCTCTATTATCTTTTCATTGGCCTTACCGCTACGCCCTGTCACGGCATCTGCGGAGGAAAAGGCCAGGTGCCGCGCCAGGGCTACGCGGCCTCCGGTCTCAATATTGACACCCTATGGACCCAAGGCGCTTCAAAGGGCCGGTCGGCTCGCCGCTTATTGTTTCAATCCTCACCCTTACGTCGTCCGCTTCGCGCTCGCGACCCCACCGGATCGGACGCTTTCGCCGCCGCGCCATATTGCGGAGGTTCGTACCTCACCCCCGCAAAATGGCAAATGTGCGGCGGCTCGTGCTCGCAAAAGCCTCGCACACGCGTCCGAACCGGCGGGGCCGTCTCGCCCCGCTACGCGGGGTCCGCCTCCAGGGTTGCGGTTTCCACAAACGCGTCGGTCCGCCCGTCCCTTTCAAGCGCCAAGAACTCGCCTACGGCTCGAAGCCGCCTTCGGCGGTTTGGTACTGGCGGGCCGCAAGGGTCGTGCCAGTCACCGCCATCGGTCCGGCCTCAAAATTCCGGCCCGACCGCTGTCGGCGCCTGCTACGCCCGCTAAAGCGGGGCACGCACCTTGCTTCATTGGCCCGCCAGCTCTTCAGAAGAGCGCGCCGGAGTACCGGCGCTTGCCCGCTACGCGGCCTCCGGTCTCCCTATGGACTCCACAGTCACGGCTACGCGCATCGAGTGTCACTTGTGCCTCCATGCGCAGCTTTTGATGAACCCACTATTATCCAGGATGAACCTCATGCGCATTCCAGCCCAAGCGCCACTCCATGCGCTCCGCAATACGAAACCGGAACGCGGTGTTCAATCCGTCCGGTGCGAGGCGCATACGCGCTGATCTCGCACCGGACGGATTCAACTCCGCCCCATCTCTGCGCGCCGGACACCGGCGCTCAATGAGCTTCGCACTCATTCAGTGCCTCCGGGCTGACCAGCGAGACGGCTCTTACGAACCGTCTCGCCGGACAACCCGGATTCCACTAACTCTTTATTCGTCTGGGGGAGAAGATCGCTCCAGACGGACTGCACCGCCGCAGTAACGTCGGCACAGACCGCCTTTCGCTCGAATACGGGGAACCGCCAG
>JBIKMI010000303.1:0-3468 GCA_044359285.1 Kiritimatiellia bacterium | reverse complement strand
GAAGGAAATTTGTTATTCCGCCGGAGGCGGTAAAGAATAACTCTTCTTTGCGGACTTCGTGAGCTTCTGTTCAAACTCTTAGTTTTGGTTCCGGCTATGCCGGGTTAGGCTGAATCGGCAAGCATTCTGTCCGGAACTGCATATTTTGTTTCCTCGACTGGAAGTGGCTTGTGGCTGATCATACTGCTTTCAGTCAATCTATAAGGAGACAAGGCTATGATGACACGCGGGTTATCGGTTCTGGCGGTTGTGAATCTGGTTCTTCTGGTTTTTTCAGCCACGGGGTTTTCGCAGGGCGGTGCGGCGCCCGGCGGCTCGACGCCCCGCGCCGAGGTGCGGCAGATCAAGGTGCAGCCGGATCTGGCGCCCGACTGCTCGTCGCTGAAGGCGA
This sequence comes from Kiritimatiellia bacterium, assembly GCA_044359285.1. GTDB lineage: Bacteria > Verrucomicrobiota > Kiritimatiellia > CAIKKV01 > CAITUY01 > JAABPW01. The sequence goes on along the minus strand of JBIKMI010000303.1, from coordinate 3,077 downwards.
TCGCCGAGAGTGTCACGCGAGGCTGCGCGAACAACGACGAGAAAGCGGTGGCGATCTACAATTTCATGATCCTGAGCCATTACCATCTCCAGTATCCGTCCGAGAAGGGGCTTTCGGCGCTCAAACTAATCAACGTCTATGGCTGGTCGCTCTGCGGCGGACTGCATAGCGTGCAGTCGGCCCTCTGGCGCGAACTCGGCTGGAAATGGCGCTTTGTGGGGTGGTCGAAACCCGGGCATACGACGGTGGAGGCGGAGTATGACGGGACGTGGCATTACCTGGATGCGTTCCTCAAGTACTACGCCTGGATGCCCGATCCCAAAGCCCCGGGCGGCAGGCGGATCGCCGGACTGGACGATCTCCAGAAGGATTCAAAGGCGTTGATCACAGACGCGCTGGTCTTCGACAAGACCCGCAAGGTCTGGTACGCGAAGGACAACGCGTTCGAGCGTCGTGGCGATAGCGTCAATTGGACGGCGCCTGCGTTCCTCGTCTGCGCCGACATGCCGGAAGGTGTGATCAGCGGCGTGAACAGCCGCAGCAGCCGGGGTTCGCCGGAGTCATGGGCTGGCATCCAGCATGCGACGGGGGAATACTCGACCGACATCAACCTGGCGCCGGGTTATTCGCTGACCTCGACCTGGAATCCCGTGTCGAACGCCTGGTACTGGGCGAACGGCAAGGTGGCGCCGTCGCATGGCTGCAACAACAAGGATTTCCGTAACTCGCCGGAGAACGGACCGATTCTGGAGCCATACCTGATGCCCGGGCGCGACCGGCGGAGCTACGCCAACGGGATGCTGGTCTACCGTCCGGATTTTTCCAATGAGGACGTCCTGGAGTCGTTTGCCGCCGCGGAGAACGTGAAGGTCGAGAGCGGGACGCTGGTTCCGGCCGATCCCGGCAAGCCGTGTGTGGTGGTCGTCGCGCTCCGGTCTCCGTATCCCATGACGCTGGGTAAGGGGGAAGCCGAAGGCATCGAGAAGGCCGAGATTTCAACGGATGGCGGCAAGCAGTGGAAGGACGTCGCGTTGCAGGATTTCGGCGCGGCGGTCAAGGGCGCGTACTCCGCGCTGCTCAGGCTGACGTTCCGCTCGGCGCTCGAGGATCTGCGCGTCGAGGCGACGGTCCAGAACAATCCATGCGCCTTGCCGTACCTCTCCCCCGGCCGGAACGTTGTGCGCGTCTCCGTGGGGGACAAGGCTGCCTTGGGCGGGAACCGGCTGGTGGTCACGTATGCGTTCTGTCCGGGATCCCGGAACAAGACCTACGAGCAGTTGTGCGACGGGGGGAACGAGATCGCCAAGGGGCACGGGGCTACGTGGACGGAGGAGCCCGTCTATGTCCGGCGCGAGTTCCTGGCGAAGGATCTGCCCGCGGAGTTCGAGATCAATATTTCGACGCCCAAGGGCAAGCAGCCGGTGTATCCCCGCATGGTGTTTGTGCGGCGTGAGGTCCTGGCTCCCGGAGCCGAGCCGCTTCCGCTGCCCGAAGGCGCGGTGGAGTTCAAGCCTGACCCGGCGGGTGAGCTCAAGACGCTGCCGAATCCGTTCAAGATCGGGACCGCCGTGCTGCCCAAGGCGGTTCCGCGGGAGGTCGCGACCCGGACGCTGGAACTGAAGGTCAGCCACGCGGTGAGCCTCAAGGGCGAGACGGCCGCCAATCATTTCATCAAGTGGGTTCCGGCCGAGACGTGGGTTGTGCTGGCGGGCGGGAAACTGGAGAATCTCCCGCCGGCAGACGAGATCGGCGGGGCGCGGCTGGTCATCCCGGTGATCCGGGGGAAGGACAACGCGGCCGTGAAACTCGCGGCCTCGCCGCTGAAGGCGCCGTTCGCGGCGGGGCAGGCGTATGACTTCGCGAACATTGGCGACGTGGCGGGGACGGTGGTGGTGCCGAAGCAGCCCGACGGCAAGGACTATGCCCCGCCCAAGGAGTTCAAGGTGGATGTGACGCGGGTGGTCAAGGCCGTGGCCGGTGGTGAACCGTTCCATGGTTTCGCCATCCGCACCGTTCAGGACCGCGGCGTGGACGAGGGGGTGTTCACGCGGATCGACATCCCGACGGCCGCCAGGATCGGACTCGAGTTGGATGTGTACGGCAAGCCTGGCGATTCCGCAGCCAAGCGCTGAGCACCTGTCCTCCTGGCGCTAAGATAAGGACTATCTAGGCAATTACCGGGCCGAAAAGCTTTTGGAGTGCGGTCCCGCCACTGCGGGCTGCTCCTTACACGGATTTACACGAATACTTCACCCCTAATACTCCGATCATTAAATAGTAGCGACTCCGCGCGACGAAAAAGACTTTACCACCCGCCTGGAGTACCAGGCTGGAGGCACGGAGACACAGAGAAGAGAAGAAAGAGAAATACAAATGTTGCGTTTATTTCGTCCACGGAAATACCGTGACCAAAATAAACGCAACGGTTTCTTGGAGCCATACCATGAGAAAGAGGAGGAAACCCCTATCTCCTCCCCCTCGATGTATTTCTCCAAGGAACCGTGGCGTTTATTTTATCCACATGTACTCATGTGGAAAAATGGCGCTTCTGGCTTTATAAGGGGATTGTTCATTGATCCAACCGAGAAGAATTCGAACAGAAGCACGCGGAGATCGCGAAGAGTAAAGGTGGGCGCTTCGCGGAATTCATTTATATATACTAGTTGACTATATAGATGAATGCATTTAACTTCCGGAAATGCATAAGCAATACACACGGGCGGATAAATGGACGGAGCAGGTTATAAGCGCTGCCATTGAAGTTCATAGACATAAAGGGCCTGGTCTCCTTGAAGAAATCTATGAAAAGTGCCTGATGCGTGAATTTGAATTACGCGGAATGCCCGCCGTTAATCAAGTGCGCGTTCCTATCGAATACAAGGGAGTTACGTTTGATCAGGAACTCAGACTCGATGCGATTATAGATGGCTGCCTGATCGTAGAAATCAAAGCGGTTGAATGCGTTCTCCCCGTGCATAAGGCTCAACTTTTATCGTATATGAAGTTGATGGATGTACCGGTCGGCCTCGTAATAAATTTTCATGCGAGACTTCTCAAAGAGGGGCTTTCGAGAATGG
>JBIKMI010000054.1:0-12772 GCA_044359285.1 Kiritimatiellia bacterium | reverse complement strand
CCCTGACACGCCTCATCCCGTGATTGACATGATGGTCGAACAGAAGAAGGTGACGGACAAGGGCGGGACCATGCGGCTGGGCGCCTATCCCTGCCGGATCAAGGAGGGGACCAAGGCCCGGCAGGCGTACGGCCAGGCTGACATCATGGAACGGCACCGCCATCGGTATGAGTTCAATAACAAGTATATCGATCAGATGGCGAAGCAGGGGTTTATCATTTCAGGGATGTGTCCCGGGCGTGACCTGGTTGAAATTATCGAATTGAAATCCCATCCGTGGTTCATGGCCTGTCAATTCCACCCGGAATTCCAGTCCACGCCGACGAAGCCCCACCCGCTGTTTCGTGATTTTGTGGCCGCCGCCCTGACGCTCAGGGGGAAGCTGGAAAGCCGGAAATCTAAAAAAGTTTAACTGGCGTCCCATAGGTCCGCCGAGGCTGTAGCGGTTTAGGCTGTAGGCTATTAGGTAAAACGGCAGAAAGTGGCTTGTTAAATATCGTAAATGCGATTGGTTGAAAACAAACAGAAGCACATGAATTTCCTAACAGTCTACAGCCTACAGCCTAATAACCTGCGTCCTATGGGGTGCTAATGGAAAATTTTAACTAGACAAATGAACCTCTCAGATTAAGTTATAACGCCTATGCCTAAAAGAACCGACATCAAGAAGATTATGCTTATCGGCTCCGGTCCCATCATCATCGGACAGGCCTGCGAGTTTGACTATTCCGGGGTGCAAGCCTGCAAATCCCTGAAAGAAGAGGGCTATGAAGTGGTGCTGGTGAACAGCAATCCCGCCACGATCATGACCGATCCTGAATTTGCCGACCGCACCTACATTGAACCCCTGACGGTGCCGATTCTCGAGGAGATCATCCGGCGTGAGCGGCCGGATGCCCTGTTGCCCACCCTGGGCGGGCAGACCGCGCTGAATCTGGGAATCAGCCTGCACGACCAGGGGATTCTCAAGCGCTACGGCGTGGAGATGATCGGGGCCAAGGCCGAGGTCATCCGCAAGGCGGAAGATCGCGCCTTGTTCAAGGCTGCCATGCAGAAGATCGGGCTGGATCTGCCGCAGAGCGGGTCGGCGCATTCGCTGGAGGAGGCCTGGGGCGTTCAGAAGGAAATCGGCCGCTATCCCGTCGTCATCCGTCCCGGCTTCACCATGGGGGGAACCGGTGGCGGGATCGCCCGCAACGCCGAGGAATTTGTGGAGATTGTCCAGCGCGGACTATTTTATAGCCCGACCACCGAGGTGCTGGTTGAGGAGTCGATCGAAGGGTGGAAGGAATTCGAGCTCGAGGTGATGCGCGACAACAAGGACAACGTCGTCATCATCTGCTCCATTGAGAACCTCGATCCCATGGGGGTCCACACGGGTGACAGCATTACGGTGGCGCCGGCCCAGACCCTGACGGACCGGGAATACCAGATCATGCGTGACGGGTCGATTGCCGTGATGCGCGAAATCGGGGTTGATACCGGTGGCTCCAATGTGCAGTGGGCCCTGAACCCGGCCAATGGCCGCATGATCATCATCGAGATGAATCCCCGCGTGTCGCGCTCCAGCGCGCTGGCCTCCAAGGCCACCGGGTTCCCGATCGCCAAAATTGCCGCGAAATTGGCGGTGGGCTATACGCTGGATGAATTGCGGAATGATATCACGCGCGAGACGCCCGCCTGTTTTGAGCCGTCTATTGATTATGTGGTCACCAAGATGCCGCGCTTCGCCTTCGAAAAATTCCCCGGAGTGAACAGCACCCTGGGCACCCAGATGAAGTCCGTGGGCGAGGCCATGAGCATTGGAAAGACCTTTAAGCAGTCCTTCCAGAAGGCCTGCCGCTCCCTTGAAATCGGGCGGGCCGGGTTCGGGGCGGATGGCAAGGGCGCGGCCTTTGAAGCCATGACGGATGAGGTGATGGCCGCCGAGCTGATCCGCCCGAACGCCATGCGGATTTTCGTGGTGCATGCCGCCTTCGTCCGGGGCTGGACCGTGGAGAAGATCCAGAAGCTGACCGGGATTGATCCCTGGTTCCTGCGCCATCTGGAAGAGCTCGTGGCGTATGAAGGTGAAATCAAATCCGCCAAGACGCTGGCCCGCTTGCAGAAAGATCCGGCCCTCTTCCGGCAGATCAAGGAAATGGGTTATTCCGACCGGCAGATCGCGTTTCTCCTGGGCTGCAAGGATGGCGAGGTGCGTACGGCCCGCAAGGAGCAGAAGCTGCTTCCCGTGTACAGCCTGGTGGATACCTGTGCCGCTGAGTTCACGGCCTTCACTCCGTATTTCTATTCGACCTATGGCGAGGTGGACGAGAGCCGGCCCTCTGATAAAAAGAAAGTGATGATTCTGGGCGGTGGCCCGAACCGGATCGGGCAGGGGATTGAATTCGATTACTGCTGCGTGCACGCCGCCTTCGCCCTGCATGAGGCCGGTTTCGAGACCATCATGGTCAACAGCAACCCCGAGACCGTGTCAACGGACTACGATACCAGTGACCGCCTCTATTTCGAGCCCCTCACGCTGGAAGATGTCCTGAACATTTATGAGCGCGAGAACTGCTGGGGCGCCATTGTCCAGTTCGGTGGGCAGACCCCCCTGAATCTGGCCAAGGATCTGGCGGCCAACGGGGTCAACATTATCGGGACCAAGCCGTCCAGCATCGAGGTTGCCGAAGATCGTGATTTGTTTGCCGCGATGCTGCGTAAGCTCAAGCTCAAGCAGCCGGAGAATGGCATGGCCACGACGGTCGAGCAGGCCGAGGTCATTGCCGCGCGGATCGGCTTCCCGGTGTTGATGCGGCCTTCTTTTGTGTTGGGCGGCCGTGCCATGGTGATTGTCTATAACGTCGAGATGCTGAGGAAGTATATGGCCGAAGCGGCGGAAGTGTCGGCGACCCGGCCGGTGCTGGTGGATCGCTACCTGGAGAATGCGGTCGAAGTGGATGTGGACTGCCTGTCCGATGGGGAAACGTCAGTGATTGGCGCCATTATGGAACACGTGGAACTCGCCGGGATTCATTCCGGGGACAGTGCCTGTACCATTCCTGCGCCGACCCTGACGGAGGCCGTGAAGGATGAGATCCGGCGCTGTACCCTCCTGATGGCGAAAGAACTTAACGTCTGTGGCCTGATGAATGTCCAGTACGCCATCAAGGACGGGCATGTCTATGTGCTGGAGGTCAATCCGCGTGCCTCCCGGACCGTGCCCTTTGTCAGCAAGGCCATTGGTGTGGCCCTCGCCAAGGTGGCCTCGCTCGCCATGGCCGGGTTCAAACTCAAGGATATGGGCTTTACCAAGGAAATCATTCCCAAGCACTTCTCGGTCAAGGAAGCGGTCTTCCCGTTTGCCCGTTTCCCGGGCGTGGATGTGATTCTGACCCCCGAGATGAAGTCCACAGGTGAGGTTATGGGGATTGATTCCACCGGCGGCATGGCCTTCCTGAAGAGCCAGTTGGCGGCAGGCAATCCGATGCCGGCCCAGGGCAATGTGTTCCTGAGTATCCGGGATGAGGATAAGGATGCCCTATTGCCCCTGGCTAAACGGCTGGTGGCGCTCGGCTTCACGATTTATGCCACGGCCGGCACGAGCACCCTCCTGCGCAAGCATGATATCAAGAGCCTGGCGTTGTTCAGGATAGCCGATGGGCGCCCGAATGTGGTGGATCTGATCGAGGAGAAGCAGGTGAGCTGGATCGTCAATACCCCCACGAGCGGGCCGGTGGCCCGGATCGATGAGGTCAAGATGCGCTCCCATGCCGTGATCCGCGGGATCCCCATCACCACGACGATCCATGGGTTCAAGGCGGCTCTGGCCGGGATTGAGGCCATGCGGGACGCCAAGCGCATGGAAGTCTGCAGTATCCAGGAATTCCATCGTCATGCCCCCAGGATCAAGTACCCGAGTTTGGGCGGTATCGCGAAGGCGCCCCGCCGTAAAACGGCGTAGGGAATAGTGAGCAGCCTCCGTCGCTAAGGCTATGCAGGCCAGGGTAGGTAGTTCCCAGACTTCGCCGATACCTTGCACATCCAGTGTTATCAGGGTTGTGCATGCGTTTCGCGATCTGGCGCAAACAATTCCCGCCATCGTCGTCTGATGGCATCGGAAATTTGGAGTGCGGCGCCGCTTTTGAAAGGCGTGGCTTGACACGCCGGTGAAAGAAGAGGCCCGTCAAGCCGGGCCATGGGAAAGCGGCGTCAAGCCGCCGCACTCCAAATCGCTGTAGTCAGTTTGAGTCAATCAGCGACTGTCGGCCGCCACCAAAGACCTACTGCCTACTGCCCACTGTTTACTGTCCGCTCACACTTCCCGCAACGTTCCTGAGCGCTTGGCCTCGGTGTAGGCGGCGTAGGAGAGGGCCAGGCCCTCGCGTAACCCGACCGTGGGCTTCCAGCCCAGTGCAAGGATTTTAGAAACGTCCAGCAGCTTACGCGGGGTGCCGTCGGGCTTGGTGGTGTCGAACACAACTTTGCCTTTATAGCCGACGGTTTCGCAGATCAGGGTGGCCACTTCCATGAGGCTTTGGTCGGTTCCCGTGCCAACGTTGAGCACGTCGGGCGGGTTGGCCGCTTCCAGTGTTCGCAGGGTGGCAGAGGCCAGATCATCGACGTACAAAAATTCGCGACGCGGCTTGCCCGTACCCCACATGATCACTTCAGGGGCATTGGCCTCACGGGCCTCGTCAAAGCGGCGGATCAGCGCCGGGATCACGTGGGAGTTATAGGGATGGTAATTATCGCCCGGTCCGTACAGGTTGGTCGGCATGAGCGAGTGATACAGCACCCCGTACTGCTTGCGGTAATACTGGCACAATTTCAAGCCGGCAATTTTGGCAATGGCATAGGGCTCATTGGTCGGCTCCAGCGGGCTGCTCAACAGGCACTCTTCCTGCATGGGTTGAGGCGCCTCGCGGGGGTAGATGCAGGAACTGCCCAGAAAGAGCAGGTGCTGGATCCCGGCCTGCCAGGAGCCATGCACGAGATTCATGGCCATCGCCAGGTTCTGGTAGATGAATTCCGCAGGGTAGGTGCTGTTGGCGCCAATGCCGCCGACACGCGCTGCCGCCACAATGACGATGTCCGGGCGCTGGCTTTCCAGAAACGTCTTCGTGCCAGGACCATCCGTCAGGTCCAACTCGGCACGAGTCTGGGTGAGGATGTTCTTTATGCCCTTGGCTTTCAGCGCACGGAGCAGGGCGGAGCCCACCAGACCATGATGGCCGGCCAGGTAGACCCGGGATGCGGGAGTCAGGAGTACAGGTGTGTTCATGGTCTTTTTTTCCTTTCAGTAGGTTGCTTGCAAGATTTTTTGTGGGATGAAACGGGGATAACCGGTGCGGCCGGGGCGGGCGTGGATGGGGTATCGCCCGCCTGGGCGGCAGTCAGTTCGCGCATGGCCAGTTTGAGATCCGCTTCGATCATCAGGGCGACCAGCTCCTTGAAGCGGACACGGGGCTCCCAGTTCAGCACACGCTTCGCCTTGGCCGGATTGCCGACCAGCCGGGCGACTTCCGAGGGCCGGTCGTAACGCGGATCGTGCTGAACGTAGTCCTGCCAGTCCAAGTCCAGCAGGCTGAAGGCTTCCTCGCAGAATTCACGCACCGAATGGGTTTCCTGCGTGGCGATGACGTAATCGTCCGGCTGGTCCTGCTGGAGCATGCGCCACATCGCCTCCACGTAATCACCGGCGAACCCCCAGTCGCGCTGCGCCTCCAGATTACCGAGAAAGAGCTGGCTTTGAAGTCCCACTTTAATGCGGGTGGCGGCCCGGGTGATTTTGCGGGTGACGAACGTTTCACCCCGGCGCGGGGATTCATGGTTGAACAGGATGCCATTGCTAGCGTGTAGCTTGTAGGACTCCCGGTAATTCACGGTGAGCCAATAGGCATAAGCTTTAGCACACGCACAGGGGGAGGCGGGATGGAAGGAGGTCAGTTCGGTCTGGGGCATCTCCCGGGTCTGGCCAAACATCTCAGACGACGAAGCCTGATAGAACCGCGTTTTACTCTGCAGGCCGGCACGCCGGATGGCATCCAGGATGCGCACCGTGCTCAGACCCGTGATGTCGCCGGTATATTCCGGGATATCAAAGGAGACCCGCACATGACTCTGGGCGCCGAGGTGGTAGATTTCGTCCGGCTGAAGTTCGTAAACCAGCTGCACCATCTGGACCGGATCCGCCAGATCCCCATAATGAAGCATCAATCGGGTGTCCGCAATGTGTGGGTCACAATACAGATGGTCAATGCGGCCGGTGTTGAAGGAAGACGAGCGCCGGATCACGCCATGGACTTCATATCCCTTGCCCAGCAGTAACTCCGCCAGATACGACCCGTCCTGCCCGGTAATTCCCGTAATGAGTGCTCGCTTCATGGTTCTTATTCTATCAACCGTAAAACGGAATGTATTTGCGTATATACGTATAATAGAAGTATATATATGCGCATGAAAACGGGGTTATGTGACATAAAGCGTGCAGGTAAGTCGGATGCCGCGCAGGGGGTGGCGGTTCTATTTGATACGGATTTGGACTATGCCACGGCCGTTTATCAGGGGGTGCAGGAGTATCTCGTGTCCGCCACGGGCTGGCCGGTGTTGCCGTTGGCGCCCGGCAGTGAGGCCTCCTTGGGCGCGTTGCTGGCTGCCGGGCGCTTATGCGGGGTTATAGGCCCGTTTGTCAGTGACAAATGGATTCAGAGCCAGGGCTTGGTGTCGGTTCCGATGGTGAATGTTGGAAATTTGTCGGATATCCGGACGGTGGATGCGGTGACGCCGGATGACCGGGAAGCGGGGCGTATGGCGGCGCGGGTGTTTGTGGAGGGTGGTATCCGGCATTTTGGGTTTGCGGGGGTGTCCGGCATTTTTCATTCCCGACTCCGCTACGAGGGTTTTTGTGAAATCATCCAGACGGTTGGAGGGCAGGTGTTGAGTGCGCCGATGGTGGGGGTGGGTGGGGCGGCTTCGGCTTGGCGCAGCTGGCTGGAGGGGCTTAAGCGACCCTCGGGGGTATATTGTGCCACTGATTACCATGCCCGGCTGGTGGTGGCCGCCTGCCGCGATCTGGGGCGGTTGGTGCCCGACGAGGTCGCGGTCATTGGAACGGGCAATACCCTTATGCAGGGCTTATTTGCCGGGATCGGATTATCCTCCATCGAGTTGTCGGGCCGGGCGGTGGGACGTGAGGCGGCGCGGCAATTGGAGGCGCGGATCAAGGGGCTGGTGACCGGACCACCGGTGCGCCGCGGGATCGCGCCGGTACGGGTGTGGCACCGCGAGTCGTCCGCCAGTTGTCTGGGCGGCGATCCTTTAGTGGCCCGGGCCCAGGCCTATATCCGGCCCAGACTGGCCGAACCGTTGAACGTGGCCGCTCTCGCGCGGGGGATCGGCGTCTCGCGGCGGTTGCTGGAAATGCGGTTCAAGGCGGCCTTGAAACGGAGTCCTTACCATGAGTTGCTGCGGTTACGGATGGAGCAGGCGGAGTATCTCCTGGCCAACACGCCGATGAAAGTCTTTGAAGTGGGTGTGGCCTGCGGCTTCCCCGAGCCCCATCATTTCAGTGCCGCCTTCAAACGCTATTATGGCCGCTCCCCGCGCGGCTGAGAGTATCAACGTCCCTGATCTGAATGGCGCTTTTACGATAAGGTTTACCACCCGCCTGGAATACCAGGCTCGAGACACTGAGACACAGAGAAAAAAGAAGAAAAGAGAGCCAATGTTGCGGGAATTCCGCCTGCCGGAATACCGGCAGCCATAATTCCCGCAACCCCTCTCTGAGGAATTCATCGAGAAAGAGGAGATGGAACAACAGACAAAACCTCTCCTCCCCCTCTTTGCCTTCCTCCAAGAAACCGTGGCGTTTATTTTCTCCGCATGTACTCGTGCGGAAAAATTAACGCCACATTTGCATTTCTCTGTGTCTCCGTGTCTCGAGCCGTACTCGGCGGGTGGTAAATCTGAATTCACCGATTCAGGGTTGCGCTACATTGACGCGTAGGCGCAACCGCCGGATGGCGGCCAGGATGACCAGATACTGCAGGGCGATCAGACTGCCGAAGATGAAGCTGGCCAGGATCAGGTTCTGGGGGAGAATCCGGTTGATCAGCGGGTGCAGCAGAAACACATTCATCCACCAGCCTGAACAGAATGACTCCGGCAGCCCGGCGTATCTCAATAGACTGGGGATGATGGCCGTAAAGCCCAGTCCCCAGGAGATAAGGATCCACCTTTTTACAGCTGGATACAGATGCTGGCGCGTCTGCCACGCCTGTTTGAGCCGCGGGGCCATCAGCACCATGCCTGCCGTCATGCCGGCGGCAAAATGGAGGGCGGCGTGGGCCATCAGGGGGCCTCCTGCTTCTTGAGTTCGCGCAGGGCCGCCACCATGACCGCCATCCCCAGCACAAACACACCGGCCGCATACCAGGAGGAGTCGGTCTCGATCTGATCAATCGTGTAGTGCCAGAAAAAAATGTTGATGCGCGGGTCCTCGGCCAGTTTCATGTAGAGCGAATGCCAGCCGATCAGGCGAGGCAGATCAGGCACGGACGCCCATAGTCCGCAGGCGACCATCGCGACCGGCGTGAGGATGAGCATCGCAAAACTGGCCCGGCCGCGCCGGATCAGATACCAGATGAGGGCAATGGCAAACGGAAAGGAGGCACCCAGGAGTCCGTGGTTCATGGGGAGGGACTCCTCAGTGTGTCAGGCGGTGCCATCCAGGATCGCAGCGCCTGGGTCCGTTGAAAGGCTTCAGTTGCCCCTGGGCGATCATTCAGGCTGAGTCGGACCTCACCCACCTCGTACCAGAGCCGGTAGTTCTGGGGATCCAGGGTGGCCGCCCGTGTGATCACGCGCTCTGCCTGCTGGCAGAGGGGCCCATTGCCTGTCGCCGTTCCTTCTTTCATCAGGGAGCGGCCCAGATAGAGCCAGGCTCCTGAGGTGGGGGCCCAGATCAGAGCCCGGTGCAGGTCGCGGTTTTTAGCCTTATAAAGAAAGTTCGGGTCATCCAGGGTCCGGATATCGGCGGGACCATTCCAGGCAATGAGGGTTGTTCCGATGATGGCGATGAGTGCCGGCGACAGGGCGGCCCAGCGTGTAGCCCGGGTGTCGCCCGCTGCCGGAGTGAGTAACACTCCCGCCAGGCCACCCAGGACCAGTGCGTAGAGCGGGAGGTGCGCGGGGAAATCAAAGAGGCAGTGGAGGGCGGTGACTGACAAGGCGCCGGTGACGGCTGTCACGATGACGGTCGGGAGTGCGGGCGCCTGTCGGATTCTCTGGCGTATTGTCCAGAGTCCGCCCAGGGCCAGGGCGACCCCGACCAATCCGCATTCAACCAGAAGTTGGATGTACTCATTTTCAGCATGGAGCAGGCGGGCGCCGACACTGGTCTGCCGGTATTGGGGGTACACCATGCGCAAGGCGTTGGCGCCGGCCCCGATCAGGGGATAGTGGGGCCAGACCCGGAGGGATTCCCGCCATTCATTAAGTCGGCTGTTGACGCTGGCCAGTTCCGCCGGTTTGTGAATTCCGTCCAGACGCTCGCGGATGGCCGGGCTTTGCGTGATCACCCCGACACTGCCTGCGGCGATCAGGCCCAGCAGGAGGAGTCCCCAGAGCAGCCGGTGCCTGAATGCGATCAGCAGACTGGTTACGACGAGGCCTCCCAGCATGGCCAGCATGGCCCCACGGGAGAGAGAGAGGAAGACCACTCCCGCCATGAGGCCGGTAAGGGTCAGGGAAAGGATCGCGGCGAGCCAGCGCCGGGTGGTGATGGCATGGGCGGTCAGTGCCAGTGCGACCGGACACAACATGGCGACAAAACCGGCGAAATGGTTGCGATTCAGGAAGCAGCCGACCGGCGCGGTGGGCGCATGGGGGATGGGAATGAACCACCAGAGGGTATCCCCTTGCGGAATAACCCATTGTCCGAGATACCCGGCGACACCCACTCCAGTGCCGAGTAACGTCAGGAATCCAAGAAACACGAGTTTTCCTTTGGCGGGCAGGGTGGCTGTGAGGAGCCCTGCGCTGAGTGCGCCAGCCAGCAGGAGAAAGAAGCGGAGGGTGCCGGCCCGGTTCCGGCTCAAGCTGAACCAGGGCTCTTCCATGAGGGGAGGGGCGCCGCATTGGGCGGCCTGATGGATGGCGGTCACCACCGCCTGATTCTGCTGGTGCCGCAACGAACCGGCCAGTGAATCCAAGGCCGGGGGAAGCGGGAGGGCGGTGAGTAAAATGAAAACCAGAATGAGGGCGGCAGTGATTTCCAGATAGGGGGGCACCCGGCTCGCGTCCTGACCGGGATCCGGGCGGGTCGTCCGGAGGGTGACCAGGCCGGCGGTGACGCTGAGGGCAAGCGCGACGAGAATGAGGGGGATGGTAAACAGGCCACCCCCGCTGAGAGTCAGGATCAGCAGGGACAGCGCCAGGATTAAAATGATCGCCGTTGTCCTCATTTACAAAACTTATAATCAGCCAGGTCGGAGAGGATTTCGTCGGCCGCGCTCAGGTCGGCAGGCGGCTGGCCCTTCCGGCGCAAGGCGATGCAGCGCATGCCGGCGGACTTGGCGGCACGGACCCCGACGGGAGAGTCCTCAAAGACGGTGCAGAACTCCGGGTCCACCCCGAACTGGCGCGCGGCCTGGAGAAATCCAGCGGGATCGGGCTTGCCGCGCGGCACATCCTCGTTGCCCAGATAGAACTGCAGAAACTCGCGGATCTCCATGAGTTCGATGGCCTCGGCGATCTGCCGGCGGGTGGAGCCGGAGACGATGGCGACGGGGTGATGTTCCGCCAGGCGTTTCAGCAGGGCAACCGAACTGTGAATCCGGATGTCCAGGGTGGCGTGCAGGGCATCATAGTAGCGTTGACTTTCCTGTTCAACCACCCAGGCCTCTTCGTTAATCGAGGGATAATCCCGGCGGAGCCGCGTAAGGACATCCGTCCATGACCGGCCGAACACCAGTTCAGTGGCATAGGACGCGGTGACCGGCAGGCCCCTGGCGGCAATCAACTGATGCAGAGCCTTGCACCAGAGCACTTCCGAATCCAGAAGCGTGCCGTCCAGGTCAAAGATAAAGGCCTTCATCTCCATGCGCGGTTATTTCGCCGGCGCTTTGACGGCCGTGGTTTTCCGTGAGGCGGGAATGCCGCTCTGCTCATCCAGGGCGATGGCCGTTTTCATGGCGGATAAAAAGGCGGGGGCATCATCCGGGGAAATATAGAACAACCCCACTGAGCTGTCAGGGTCAGTAGGATCAATTACGGCGCAATCCAGCAGGATCACCCCGCCATCCTTTTCCCGGTTGATGATGTAGCGGGAGTCGTCGCTGGTGACCACCCACCGGCTTTTGATTTTCTTTGTCATACTGAGTCTCCTGTTATGTGTTACTAAGGGGTTGTATGGGTGTCCGTCAGGGAAATCAGGCCCGCTGAGTCCGCCGTCACAGAAATTGTTTTGCGGATTAAGTGGCTGAACAGCGAGTAATCCCCCTGCAACCGCTGTTCGAGGCCGCTCAGCAGATGCTTTTCATTGATGGCGATGGCACTTACGATGACAGTCGCACCCGATTGGGCCGCACACATCAGACCGGCAAAATCCTCCGGCGTTTTGGGGCTGCTGATGTAGGCCAGATCGGGCGCAAGAAACAAGCCGTTACGAATCCCTTCCTCAAGGGTCGGGATGTCGGTCCCCACCTCCACTTGAATGACAATGGAGTTCTTGTGCTTCAGCAGGAACGAGAGGTGCTGTTCCAGGATGTAGATCACTATGCTCTTGTGATCATTGACCCGGGCCAGGGCGGAGTAGATCAAGCGGGTCAGGGCGTCCGGGGCTGGTCCGGTGAAGAGGATGATACCGCCGGCCGGCTGGGCCAGGAGGTCATCCACCAGTGATAGCTGGGCCGGTTGGGCCAGCAGGGTTTCCAATGGGGGAACATCAAAAGGCATGCGCTGGATCGAAACAAAATCACTGCCGCGCTGGGTCAGATAGTGGATTTTGAACCGGCCCTGTTTGGGCAGTCCAAAGGCAAAGACCCCCTGTTTCCCCATGTCCGTCGAGCCGGTACGCCGGGCGTGACTGGCAAAGGTCGCGAGCGTATCGCGGATATCATCGGGGGTCAGCACGGTGTTGATGACCAGTTTGAATTCGGTGCCGACCTTTTCCACAGGGGGTGCGCCCGCAATGAGTAATACCTGCGAAAAGCGGTTCGGTTCGCCTAAATAAGCCAGGATTTTGCCAGCGTAGTTCATGGTGTTTCCCTTTCAGGTTTCGGCCCGGAATCCTTGAGTGGAACGATCTGATTAAAGACGGGCCCTGTTGGCCGGTGATCCAGGAGATCGGCGATGAAGTAGCCCTTCCGCTCGAACTGGAACCGGGTGCCGGGTGCCGCCTTCGCCAGCGCCGGCTCCACGATGGCTTTAACGATCTTAAGGGAGTCCGGATTCAGGTTGGTTTTATAATCCACCCCTTCCGGGACCTCTTCCGGATGCTCGTCCTTGAACAGGCGTTCATAGATCCGGACTTCCGCCGGGACCCCCTCGGTCGCCGAGACCCAGTGGATGGTGCCCTTGACTTTACGTCCGTCGGGCGCATTGCCGCCCCGGGTGGCGGGATCATAGGTGCAACGGATCTCGGAAACCAGGCCGGTGGCAGGATCCCTGGTGAAGCCGGTGCAGGTGATGAAAAAGCCATACCGCAGACGTACTTCCTTGCCGGGCGCCAGGCGGAAATATTTTTTAGCAGCCTCTTCCTTGAAGTCATCGCGCTCGATATAGAGTT
>JBIKMI010000302.1:0-3484 GCA_044359285.1 Kiritimatiellia bacterium | reverse complement strand
GTCTGGCACGCCATGTTAAGTAGCAGATCCCGTGCCTAGCAGCCTAATGATGGGACAGAGCCCGTCCCTCCAGGTGGAATGGGCATTCCCTGCTCTTGACATCCCGGGAGAGTGTTGGCAGGTTTCTCTCCATGAATTCTGCTCTTACGCTTTTGCTTGGCTTAGCACTTGGTGGTGTCCTAGGTTTCCTGATCGGCTGGCTGTTAGGGCAGCGCCGTGCTGCTGGCGCTCCCTCCGACAGCCGCATTGAGAATGAACTTCGCCAGCAAATTGCCCAGCGTGAGCTGGAGTTGTCCCAAATTCGTGAGTCGCTGGCGCAATCCCAGACCGCCCGTGCTTCGGCCGAGGCCAACCACTCTGCGGCTGAAAACCTGCTTGCGGAACAACGGCAACGTCATGACCAGGCGTTAAAAGAGGCGCGCTTGGCCCAGGATAAGGCGCTCGTTGATCTACGTGAAGCCTTCAAGGCCTTGAGTGCCGATGCGCTCAAGCAGACACAACCCGAATTCCTGCGCCTTGCCAACGAGACGCTCGCCAAATTCCAGGAATCGGCAAAGGGCGACCTGGCCCAGCGCCAGCAGTCCATTGCCACCCTTGTCAAGCCGCTGGAGGAGCAGCTAAAGACCTATCAGCAGCGGCTACAGCAGAGCGATGCCTCGCAATCGACTGCCCTGGGTGAAGTGAAAAAGCATCTTGAAACGTTGGCCCTGCAAAGCCAGTCGCTCTCGAATGAAACCCTGCAACTCCGCCGTGTACTCAGCTCGAACCAGGCGCGGGGCCGGTGGGGCGAAGAGACCCTGCGCCGTGTGGTAGAAGCCGCCGGCATGAGTGCGCACTGTGATTTCGTTGAACAGGCGCAGTCCGGTGACAGCAAGCCGGACCTGATTGTCCGGCTCCCGGGCGACCGCATGATCATCATCGACGCCAAGGTGCCGGATCTGGATTTCCTGGATGCGATGGAGGCGGCCGATCCGGTGAAACGGGCCGAGGCGCTGACCCTTCATGCGGCGAAATTGAAAGGTACCATCAAGTCGCTGGCAGATCGCGATTATCCGCACCAGTTCCCGAACGCCCTGGATTATGTCGTCCTGTTTCTCCCTGCCGAATCCCTCTTCAGTGCCGCGCTGGAAGGGGATCGCGACTTGATCGTCTGGGCGGCCGGCAAGCAGATCATGCTGGCGACGCCCGCCTCGTTGATTGCGTTACTGCGGTCCGTGAGTGTCAGCTGGCAGCAATATGCCCAGACGGAGAATGCCCAGGCCATTGCGGAAGCCGCCCAGGAGCTGTTTTCGCGGGTAACCAAGTTTATCGAGCATTTTGAGCGGATCCGCTCGGGCTTGGACAAGGCGAATAACGCTTTTAATGACGCTATCGGCAGTTATGAGCGGATGGTCCGTCCGAGTGGGGAAAAGCTCATGAAGCTGGGTGGGGGAATGACTGGAAAGACTTTGACCGACGTGCCCCTGCTCAATGCCTCACTCCGTCTGCCACCTCCCGTCTGATACCCCTCATGGGGTGCTCCCTTTTTGTGACCATTTAAAATGGTTGATTTTATGGGAGAGATTTGTAAATTTTACCGCTTCCGGCGGAGGCGGTCAATGTGCGCATGCCAGGCGGATTGGGTGGGGTGGGCCACAAGATCAAAGGGGTCTTCCCTCCAGGAGATGCAGGGGTGCGCCTGGTGCTGATCGTCAATATGCACGGTCATGATCCCGGCCCCACACTCAAAGAAAAACTGGCGGGGCGCCAATCCCCCGGCGGAGGGGGGCATGTGAGGCGGGACGGGGCGGCGCTCCCGGTCCCGGTGCCGGAACTGTGCGATTTCAGCGGGCGTCAGCCGTTCCGCTAATGGAAGCGTATCCTGATTCAGGCAGGGATGAATCAACGCATCGTATCGGAAATCACAGCCCAGCCCTGTGGCCCATTCCCGGATCTCATCCAGTTCATGGGCATTGGTGCGCATAATCATCGATTTCAGCCGGACCAGCAGGCCCCGTTTCAAAAGCCCCTCCACGGCCAAGCGGAAGCGCTTGTAGGATCCTGGAACACCGGTCACCGCCTCGTAAACTTCTTCGCTGTGACCATAGATCGTCAGCTCCAGGCGGCGGGGTGGGGCATCTGCCAGAAAATCCATCAGGGAATCATCCAGTAGCGTGCCATTCGAAAAGAGGGTCATGAAAAAGCCGTTTTGCTTGGCCTTGAGATAGAGTTGCCTGAAGTCGGGTCTGGAAAAGGGTTCGCCACCGGTGAAGACAAGGAAGAGCACTCCTAACTCATTGAGGATATCCAAAACCCGCTCGATCTCTTTTGTCGATTTCTGTGGTTGGACCGCTCCGTCATAGCCGAGATAACAGTGACGGCATTTCAAGTTGCAGGCGGCGGTCAATTCAAGCGACGCGGAGATCGGAAAGGAGCCGGCCGCCCAGTCGGAGGCATGCAGGGTGTCGGCGAACGAGCCAGCCGGGATCTGATGTAACGCGCAGGAGGACATAATCGAGTGGTTATGGCGTCAGGGTGACGGCACCGATGGTGGCAAGTTCATTCAGGATCCGGTCGACATCCTGCCGGGCGGTGGGTTCATCCACTTCGTACTCCGCCAGCAGGCGGGTGACGAGCTGGGCTTCGGTGGTTTCGCCATCAATTTCCTTCCAGAGTAGGCTGGCAGCTTCGTTCAGGGTATAAAGCGCATCCAGCCGTGCCGGAGCGGTTTTCAATGGAACCAGGATCAACTGGTCCCGGATCGTGCGTTCTACCAGTTCCTTATTTTTAATGATGTTTCTATTCACTGGCTGCCCTTTTAAAAGTTTTTTGTGAGGGGCAATGATAGCAGGCCATTATGCGAAATAAGAGCAAAATTAGCGCCATATGCGGAATAACGGCGGATACGCCGCTCCCGCATAATATTGATTAAAATTCGACTCCATCGCATTTGCGCCGCAGGCAAAACTATTTCTTCCTTCGCGGTCTTCGCGGGCTTCTGTTCAAACTCTTCTTGTGAATGTTTGTGACGGCTTGCATTTTGGCCAGTCTTCGGGCACGGTATGACCACTCATGCTGATTATTGTCGAGTCACCAACCAAGGCCAGGAAAATCCAGTCGATTCTGGGCGTCAAGACCCTGTCGACCATCGGGCACTTCAAGGATCTTCCGGATTCCCAGATCGGGGTTGATCTGCAGACCTATGAGCCGACGTTTGTCTATCACGAAAAAAAGCAGCATCTGCCCGAAGAGTTACGCAAGGCGGCGAAAGGGGAGACGGTGATGCTGGCTGGTGACCCTGACCGGGAGGGCTATGCCATCAGCTGTCATATTTATGAGGAGGTGAAGTCGGTAGCCAAGGCCTGCCTCCGGATGGAGATCTTTGAGGTGACCGAAAAGGGGCTCAAGGAATCCATGACGAAGGCTGTTCCTTTTGAGCAGACAAATGCCGGGCTCTACCATGCGTTTCTCGGGCGTCGCATCGGGGATCGCCTGGTCGGCTACA